>CAKVKI010000001.1 GCA_934754975.1 uncultured Alistipes sp.
CATGATGACCGACGGGTGGTTGCGGTCGCGGATGACCATCCGGCTTACGCGTTCGAGAAAAGGCGTAATCCATTGCGGATCGTTCGAGAGCAGGCCGCCTTTGCCGTGCGTTTCGATGTTGGCTTCATCGACGACATAAAGGCCGTAACGGTCGCAGAGTTCGTAGAAATAGGGATCGTTGGGGTAGTGCGACGTGCGTACGGAGTTGATGTTGAGCCGTTTCATAAGGCGGACGTCCTCCTCCATCGATTCGCGCGATACGGTTTTGCCGCTATATTGATCGTGGTCGTGCCGGTTCACGCCGCAGAGCTTTACCGGCACGCCGTTGACGAGCATTTCGCGGCCGCGCAGGCGGACGTCGCGGAATCCGACCTTGCAGCTGCGGGCTTCGGCGAGTTTTCCGGCGGCGTCGCGGAGAGTCAGCACCAGCGTGTAGAGTGCGGGATTCTCGGCGCTCCACTTTTCGGGTGCGGCGATACGCTCTTCCAGCAGGGCGAAATAGACGTTGTCGCGCTGGGGATAGGCTTCCGCAAGAATCTCTTCGACAGGCAGCGTCAGTTCACGCCCGGACGGGGTTCCGTCGGGTGCGTAAAGCCGTGCGCCGAGCTGCCAGCCTGCGGCGGAGACCCCTTCGCGCAAATCTATTGCCGGGCGGATTTGCAGCAGCGCGTCGCGCATGTCGGCGTCGAAGATCGTCCTGACGCCGAAATCGCCGACCGCGGCATCGGGCTTGGCGGAGAGGAAGACCTCCCGGTGAATGCCCGCCATGCGCCAGTGGTCGGCGTCTTCGAGGTAGCTTCCGTCGGTCCATTTGAATACTTGGACGGCCAGTTTGTTCTCTCCCGGCTGTAAAAGTCCGGTGATGTCGAATTCGCTGGGCAGGCAGCTGTCTTCCGCATATCCGGCCAAGGCGCCGTTTACCCAGACGTAGAAACCGGAATAGACTCCCCCGAAGTGCAGGGTCACACGGTTGCCGCTCCACGCTTCCGGCACTGAAAAGGAGCGGACGTAACAGCCCGTGGGATTGTCGCGTGTGATGTAGGGCGGCTTGAATTCAAAGGGATAGATGACGTTGGTATAGATCGGGTAGCCGTAGCCCTGCATCTCCCAGCACGAAGGAACGGGGATTTCGTCCCAACCAGTCAGGTCTGCGCCGGGGCGCCAGAAATCCGCGGGGCTTTGGGAAACGTCTTCGGCGAAACGGAATTTCCACATGCCGTCGAGCGATTGGATGCGCGACAGCGTACGGTCGCCCGCAAGGGCGTCCTGTTCGGTCTTGTAAGAATAGGAAGTGGCTCGTGCGGGAAGCCTTTGCAGGGCGTTGACGAATTGGTCGGCCGGAGCGTTCCGTTCGGAAGCGGCTGCGGCGGTAGAGAGGGTTATTCCGTAGAGGAGAATTGCCAGAAGTCGGGTCATCGGTGATATTTTAAGATCCATATTTAATAAGTTTTCGCATTGCGATGGTCGCCGTGCCTGTAATAGACGCTCCGTTTCAGCGGAATCTGCATGCCGCCGGTCGTTTCGAGCCAGTCGTAGAGATCGTTGGCCAGCGAGCGGATCGTATCCTGCAGCTCCGGCCGGTCGATCAGGTTCATTGTCTCATAGGGGTCTTCCTGCAGGTCGTAGAACTCATTGGTATCCCAGATGCCGTGGTAACGGATGTATTTGTAGCGGTCGGTGCGCACTCCGAAAACGGTCGGAGTCTGGGGGAACGCATATTCCCAATAGTATTCGTAATAGATGCGTTTGCGCCAGTCGGCTATCGTGCCGCCCTTGAGCAGCGGCAGGAACGACTCGCCGCACATCTGCGGCGCTTTGGCGAGTCCGCAGGCGGCCATAATCGTGGGGGCGACGTCGATATTCTGCACCATCTCATCCACCGTGCGGCCCGCCGGAATGAGTCCGGGGCAGCAGGCCAGCATCGGCACGCGCACGGAGGGTTCGTAGAAGTTGCGTTTGTCAATCAGCCCGTGTTCACCCCACGTGAAGCCGTTGTCGCCCATATAGATCACCAGAGTCGATTCGCCGAGCCCTTCGGCCTGCAGAAAATCCAGCAGCCGCCCGATGGCGTCGTCCATGCTGGTCACCGTCTCGCAGTAATTGCGGAAATCCTCCTCGTACGGCAGTGCGCCGTGATACTGATAATCGACGCCGTGCCAGCTTTCCCGCTGGTTCTTTACCCAGTCGGGGAGCCGGCTCTCGCCGTACCAGCCCCGTCCTGCGAGCGGCCTGCCTTCCGCATCCTTGCTGGGCAGTCGGGGGATTCCGTACTCCGGCACGTTGAACGACGGCGGATAAACCGCTTTTTCGTCCTTGTACATCCCTTTCCGGGACGGTGAGGGCTGAAATCCTGCGTGTACCGATTTGTAGGAGAGGTAGATGAAGAACGGACCATCTTCGTTGTCGCGTACGAAATCGATGGCGTGGTCGGTCAGTATGTCGGTGGAGTAAAGTTCCGGATCGAACTTTACGCGCTCGCCGTTGATGTTCAGCACTGTGTTGTAGTAGGTTCCCTGTCCGCGGAATCCTTCCCAGTGGTCGAATCCGGGTTGGGGCATGTCGTCCTGATTACCCATGTGCCATTTGCCGAAAAAGGCGGTGCGGTATCCGTTCTGTTGGAGGTACTGCGGGAAAAAGACCAGATCGTCGGGCTTCGGCGCCTGATTGTCCACGACGGTATGGGTGTGCGTAAACAGACCGGTGAGGATGGAGGCCCGGCTCGGCGAGGAGAGCGATGTGGTCACGAACGCATTTTTCAGGCAGGCGCCTTCGCGGGCCATGCGGTCGAGCGCCGGGGTTTGCAGCCACGGAACGGCTCCCGTGAACCCCATGAAGTCGTAGCGGTGGTCGTCGCTGAGGATGAAGATGACGTTGCGCGGTTTTTCGCCGTTGCGCGCGACCGGGACCGGGGCGGCCGGTTTGGCTGCCGCCTGCGAAATGGCGAGGGCCGCGAAGCCTGCGGGCAGCGCGATTTGTTTCAGGTGCATCATAGCTTTATGATTGTGGTTTCAGGGTTGAGTGCCATACATTCGATGTGTCGCAGGATCTCTGCGGCATCTTCCGGCGCCGCAAGCGTGACGCTCCGGCTTTCGCCCGGCAGCAGGTCGAAATAGTTGTCGGAGAAAATTCCCGCCGTACCCTTGTAATGCAGGGTGAGATTTTTCGCCAGTTTGTCGCTGCTCACCGTAATCCGGCAGGTCGCTGCGTCGGGCTTCTCGGCGCGGATGCGGACCGCCGCGGCCGGGAGTGCGGCGTTTTTCATCGTCTCGAAATACTGCAAAGCCCGGTAAGCGGTCTTGTCGGACCGGAATTCGCAGACCAGCACTGCGCTGCCGGGGTCTGCACCGTCCAGATAATCGCGTACGCCGTACCGGACCGCACGCTGCGCTGCGGCGGCTCCGACGGTCACGGGGTGGGAGCTGCTTTTCAGCTCGTTGCCTGAAAAATCCGTCAGCGTGAGTTTCATTACTCCCCGGAGCGGCTTCCGCAGGTCGGAGACGACGAAAATGTCGAGCGAATCGCCTTGAATATAAGGGGAGACGACGACCGGTTCGCACGCTTTCTTTACAAAGTAGTGCATGGCTTTCCACCGCCCGTAATAGTCGATTCCCGACCAGCTGGCGCAGGGCCATACGTCGTTGAGTTGCCAGATGAGCGACCCCATGCAGTAGGGCATGTTGCGCCGGTGCGCCTCCATCGCCGTCTTCATCCCTTCGGCCTGCATTAATTGGGTGAGGTACAGCGTGCGTGCGAAATCGTCGTTGTGCAGGTATGACCGATCGACATATTCCAGCATCCGGGCGTCTCCCTTTTTCCGGTCGCCCTGATGCGACGTCATGGACGGAGAGGCGAGGCGGCGCTCCCCTTCGGGGATGAAACGCTCGACCGAGGAGAGTTCGGGGTAGGATTGGAGTCCGTATTCCGACGTAAAACGGGCGATTTGGGTGTTGTAGGCCGATATGGGGTCGCCTTTGTGCCAGACGTCCCAGTTGTGTACGTCGCCGTAGCGCCAGCGGTCCGCCGTGTCGAGTCCCCAGCCCGGCGAGGGCGACGAGTGCCAGTAGGGTACGGTGCCGCCGCAAAGGCTGTCCACCACACCGGGCAGGATATTCCGGAAGATGGTTTCGTTTACGCGGTCGAATTGTTCGGCCTCTTCGTCCGTATAGAATTTGCGGAACCGGCTGTTGCGTTTGTCGTGGGGTTTCCACGCTACGTCTATTTCGTTGTTGCCGCACCAGAGGACAAGCGACGGGTGGTTGCGCAGCCGGCGTACGTTGTCTTCGGCTTCAGCCCGGATGTCGGCGTAGATCTGCGCCGATCCGGGATACATGTTGCAGGCGAAGACGAAATCCTGCCACACCATGATGCCGTACCGGTCGCACATTTCGTAGAAATCGTCCGACTCATACGTGCCGCCACCCCAGACGCGCAGCATGTTCATATTGGCTTCGGCGGCGCTCCGCACGAGAAATTCCGTTTTCTCCCGCGAAATCCGGGGCAAAAACGCGTCGGCCGGCACATAGTTGGAGCCTTTGCAGAATACCGGGATGCCGTTGATCTCGAAGCCGAAACCGCGACCGCGGCCGTCCGCATCGTCGCGGCAGCGGAGCGATACGGTTCGTACGCCGCACCTGACGGCCGTGCGGTCCAGTTCTCGTCCCTCTTTTTCCAGCACCAGCTCCACGTCGTAGAGGTAGGGTTCGCCCATTCCGTTGGGATACCACAACCGCGGGGACGGAATGTCGAACTGCTCTTCGATTAAATTCAGTCCTGCATCCAGCGTCTTGTCTGCCGAGAGGATATTTTTCCCGTTCAGCAGTAGCCGGATCCGATAGTTGCCGGCCGTATCCGTTCGCAGTGCGATCGATGCACCCATCTGCGCCTTTCGCCGCCCTATCGAGCGGGTGCGGACATGGAAGTCCTCCACGCGGGCTTCGTTCCACGCTTCGAGCGCGACCGGACGCCATAGCCCGGAGGTTACATAACGCGGCGCCAGGTCCCATCCGTATTGATAGCCCGATTTGCGGGTGAAAACGCTTATTTTATTAGGTCCCAGTCCGCCCAATGCGCTGAGGTCGTTGTTGGCGGTGAGACGGCTGCCGTAGGCCGCCATGTTTTTCAGTCCCTGCATGACCGGGGAGTGAAAAACGACGTGCAGGCGGTTGTCCCGGGATTTCAGCAATCCCTTGACGTCGCTTTTCCATGTGCGGAACATGTTGCCCGCGCGGTGAAGCAGTTCGCCGTTCAGCCGGATGTCGGCATAGCAGTCCACTCCTTCGAAGACGAGCCGCACGTTGTCGTACGACACTAATTCGGGTGCGTCGAACGTGCAGCAGTATTCCCAGTCGCTCTTGTCGATCCATTGCAGATCGCTCTGGCTGCTGCCGTAGAACGGATCGGGAATCTGTTCGTTTGCCAGCAGGTCGGTATGCACGGTTCCGGGGACTGCGGCCGGGAGCCATTCGCCGAGTCCGTACTGCCGGAATTTCCATCCTTGGTTCAGTTCGGTGCGGCCGGCGGCCGAAATCCGGCTTTCCGCCGCGGCGGTCAGAAGCCATAAGATCAGGAAAAGTTTTTTCATCGTTTGTCGGGTTGGGTTGTCGCAAACATAACTCAATCGGCCGGAAATGATGGTCAGCGATCCGTCAAAAAATAACACACCGCCCTGATGCGGCAATTTTCCGACGCTGAAAACGCGCCTTCGCCTTTTCTGATAATTTTAGATGAATCCGTGCTTCGGGAGCCGCCCGAAATTTCGTAATATTGCCGTCGGGACAAAACGTATGCAGCTATGAAAACGACACATCTTTCAGGACTTCTGACGACCGCCGGCCTGGTGTTCGGCTGCGGGGATTCGTATGCGCAGGAACGGCCGAACATATTATGGCTTACGATCGAAGACACGAGCCCTTATGATTTCGGCTGTTACGGCAACGGGCATGTCGCTACGCCCACGATCGACAGTCTGGCCGGAGCCGGCATCCAATATATGCGGGCCCATTCGGTCGGCACCCAAAGTTCGCCTTCCCGGTCGTGTATCATCACCGGATGTTACGCCTCGACTTTCGGCATGGAATGGCACCGCTGCCGGTTTGCCACTCCGGAGACTGTTTTTCTGCCCGCCTATATGCGTGCGGCGGGATATTACTGCACCAACAAATCCAAAACCGACTACAATACGCTGTGTGACAATAAGGCCATGTGGGACAGCTGCGGTCCGGCGGCGACATACAACAACCCGGCGCGGAAGAAAGGCCAGCCGTTTTTTGCCGTATTCAACTCGATGGCCACCCATATGGGGCGCATCCGTTCCTATCATACCGACCAGCGGCGGGATTTCGCCCTTGAAGGGCTCGATCCGGCGCGGCTGGAACTGCCGCCGCATGTGCCCGACATTCCGGAAATCCGGTCTGACTTCGCATTTCATATGGAGGGGTCGCAGGATATCGACGCATGGGTCGGGATGTTTCTCGACGATCTCAGGCGGCAGCGGCTCGATGAAAATACGATCGTCTTTTTCTTCAGCGACCACGGAGGATGCCTGCCCCGCGGTAAGGGGTTTGTCTATGAGACCGGGACCCATGTGCCGTTTATCGTCTATCTGCCTCCCAAATGGAGACATCTGGCCAACGGTCAGTCCGGCAGGACGGACCGGCTGATCGGTTTCCCCGATCTGGCGCCCACCGTACTCTCGCTCGCCGGCATCGAACCTCCGGCCTATATGCAGGGCAAGGCGTTTCTGGGCAAATACGAAGCGGCTCCGAAGCGGTACGAATTCGCGGTCAAGGCCAATCAGGCCAGCCACTATTGCCCCGAACGGGCCGTTACCGACGGTCGCTACAAGTACATCGTCCGCTATATTCCCTACAAACACGATGCGCTGATGAACGCTTACCAGTGGGGTATGCCGGGCAATATTTATTGGGACGGAGCCTATCTGGACGGCCGCTGCCGGAGCGCGGTATGTCCGATGACTTTCGAACGGCATTGTGCGGAACTTTTTTTCGACCTCGCGGAAGATCCGTACGAGATAGATAACCGTATAGGCGATCCGGCCTGTGCGGAGGAGATAAGCCGGTTGCGGAACGAAATGAGCCGGTTCCTGCGGAACACCGGGGATCTGGGATTTTTTCTCAAGGCGCAGCGCCTGACCCCGACGCCCCTCTGCGAAAAATTGCGGGACGAAGGCTATGATTACGAGCGGCTGTATCGGCTGGCGGAGCTTACCTCGAACGTTACTCCGGAGGCGCTGCCTTATCTCATGGAGTGTCTCGCATCCCCGCGGAAAGAGATTCGCTACTGGGCCGTGGTGAATATCAATCAGCTCGCCGCGACGGGACGGATCGCAAAAGTGCCGGAGGCGTTCGCCGGACTGCTGGGCACGGATGATCCGGAAATCGCCGCTGAAGCCGCCTACGCCATGTGCCTGACGGGACGTTCGGAAGAGGCGATGGCCTGCCTGACTGCGGCGGGACCGAACGGGCGGCTGGATTCCTACAAACTGGCCATGCTGGAACTGCTGACGCTCGCACCGGATGCCGGCAGCTATTTTACTGAGGACGTCCGCAGGACCGTCCGCGCCGTCGTTGCGGCCGATCCCCGGCAAACCGCCGTCAGCGAGACCGGCGAGGGCGAATATTTTATCGCGGCCCGGAAAATTCTCGTCAATCTGCGGGAACTGCCCGCCGCCGCGTTGTGGGGAGAGCATTTCTATGAAGAAGGGGTGGAGGTCAATAGAAACAGACGTAAGATGGTCCCCACTCCGTTTGTCAACCGATAAAACCCGATCGTGATGTTGCGCTTGCTGATGCTTGTTTCGCTGTTGTGCGGTGTTCCCGCTCCCGGTCTCGCGGCCGGCAGGGAGCGCGGCGGTCGGGACGTCTCCGCCGAATCGCCGCTGTTTACTTTCGGAGTCGTCACCGACGTGCATTATTCGAATGTCAAAGAGACGTGGGCGGCCCGCCGTTATGCCGAATCCGGGGAGAAGCTTCGGGAGGCCGTCGCGGCGTTCAACCGCGCGCATGTCGATTTCGTGGTGTCGCTGGGTGATATGATCGACGGCGATATCGGGAGCTATGCGGAGATCCGGCCGATTCTGGAGGGTTCCGCGGCTCCTGTTTACAAAATTTTGGGGAACCACGATTATCTGGGTCCGTACGGTTCCGAAGAGCAGCGGCGCGTGCTGGAGGAACTCGGCATTTCCGAACCCTATTTCTCCGTGGTGAGGAACGGGTATCGGCTGCTGTTCCTCGACAGCAACGATATTTCGGTCTACGCCCGTGCAAAGGAGTCGTCGGAGTACGAAGGGGCGGCCGCTCTCCTCGATTCGCTGAAAAGGTCCGGCGCGGCGAACGCCCGGCAATACAACGGTGCGATCGGAAAAGCGCAGCGGGAGTGGATGATCCGGGAACTGTCCCGCGCCGAGAGCCGGGGCGAGCGCGTGATCTGCTTCGCCCATATGCCGCTCATGCCGCCGGCCGGGCAGTTTACATTGTGGAATAATGGGCAGATCGCCGCCCTGCTGCAGCGATACCCTTGCGTTCGGGCGTTTCTTGCAGGCCATCATCACAAAGGGGGCAGCCACCGTTTCGGCTCCGTTCGGCATTTCACCTTCCAGGGCATGATCGAGGGACCGGACAACCATTATGCGATCGTCGAAGTTTATCCCGACAAGCTCGTAATCCGCGGATACGGCGCTCAGCAGGGCGAAACGCTCTGCTGGCTGTAAACGGCCACCGGGCACGCATGATCGATACGCGCATATGAATAAAGGGAGGAAACCGTTTCCTCCCTTTTGTTTTCGGATTGTCGCGTAGGCCGAATTACAGATTCAGGACCGTGCTGAGCGGCAGGTCTGCACTGGAACCTCCCGCCCGCAGTACGAATTCGCCTCTCTCCAGTTTCCAGCCGTGGGACCCGGCATCCCAGAACGAAAAACTGCGGCGGTCCAGTTCCAGTGTCACCGTCTTGCTCTCACCCGGTTCCAGCGCCACCTTTGCGAAGGCTTTCAACTCCTTTTCGGGCCGATCGACGCTGCTTCGGGTGTCGGAGACATAGAGCTGAACGATCTCCTTTCCGGCCCGGCCGCCGCCGTTCTTCACCCGTACTCTTACCAGAACCCTGCCTTCACGCTCCATCCGGTCTTCGCAGGCGATACTCTCATAGGTGAACGATGTGTACGACAGTCCGTATCCGAAGGGGAAGACATACGGAATGCGGTGCTTGTCATACCACCTGTATCCGATGAAAACGCCTTCCGAATAGGGAACGTCGATCGTCTCGCCGGGGCGGATGTGATCGGAAAAGCCCTTCACCGGATCCTGTTTCAATCCGAGCCAGTAGTTTTTGTACTGGTTATTGCCGTGCCAATAGGGCTTGCCTCCGATGTAGTTGAACCGCGGTGCGGGCGAGTCCGCAAAGTCCCGTTCGACGGTGAACGGAAGTTTTCCCGAAAAATTTTCGCGCCCCGAGAGCAGCGCCGCCAATGCCGTACCACGTTCCTGCCCGAGGAAATAGCACCAGACGACGCCCCGTACGTCTTTCAGCCAGTCCATCGGCATCACGTTGCAGGCGTTGATCAGCACGATGACGTTCTTGTTGAGTTTGGCCGTCTCCCGCAGCCGTTCGAGCTGGTCTGCGGGCTCTTCGTAAGGGATGTCCTGTCCTTCGCCGGCCGGCTTGTTGAGACGGAAAAGCACCACGTCGGCCTTGCGGATCGTCTCCCTGTCGGGATCGGTCAGGCAAACGAGATCGTCGCCATAAACGGCCCGCAATCCCTGTTCGTAACTCACGTGGTCGTAACCCGCCACGAAGCCGCTGCCCGTTCCGCTGTGAATTTCATCGGTTCCGGTCAGCAGAATGCGCTGTCCCGGTTGCAGCGGCAATATGTTCCGCTGGTTCTTGAGCAGCACCATCGCTTCCGCGGCACACTGTGCCGCAAGGGCTTTGTGACCGTCGAAGCGGGCGAACAGCGACGGATCGTTGAAATTCCTGTCGTAAACACCCATTTCGAAGAGGACATACAGTGTGGGGTAGATCATGCGCTCCAACAATGCTTCCACTTCGGCCTTGCGTTCTGCGGAACCGGCGGTTTCGCGCAGGACGTATTCCCGGAACGCGCTGTTTTCGGGCATAAGCAGCGTTTCGCCCGACGTGAGTACCAGATGCTGCAGTTGCGGATAGTAGCCCGTATTCTGCCAGTCGGTCATGGCCAGTCCTTTGAAGCCGTACTCCCGGCGGAGTATGTCGGCGATAAGCGGTTTGTTCATCGGGCACGGCAGGCCGTTGGTCAGGTTGTTGCCCGTCATTATGCCGAGGCAGCCGGCTTCGGCGATCATCCGCTCCCACGGGAGCAGATAGACCTCGCGCAAGGTCCGTTCGTCGATAATGCTGTTGGCGATGTGGCGGCAGAAGTCCTGATCGTTGCCCAGAAAATGTTTGGGCGTAGCGATGATGCCGTTCTGCTGCAATCCCTTGACATAGGCTGCGGCCATGACGGAGGTGAGCAGGGGATCTTCGCCCATATACTCGAAATTCCGTCCGCCGACCGATAATCGCTGGATATTGGCGCCGGGTCCCAGCAGAATATCCACGCCGAGGGCCCGGCATTCGTCGGCCAGACTGTGCGACATCTCGGCCGCCAGCGCGGGATTCCATGTCGATGCCAGCGGCAGCATGCCGGGGAAGGAGGTGCTTTTGTCTTTCACCAGCGTCGTCTGCAGGCGAATGCCCTGCGAAGCGTCGGCCATTGAGACGGGACGCACTCCCAGACGGGGTATGCCGGCTATCAGGAAGCGGTTCCAGCCGCCTGTCAGGCGTAGTTTTTCCTCGAAATTCATGCGGCGGATCAAATCGGCGGCACGCTCGGAAGCCGGGAACGACGGATCGGCGTAAATAGCGCCGCGCACGACCGAGTCGGCTTCGGAAAGCGGCTTGAGCGTCGTAATGTCAACCGCCACCATGCCCGGTGAATAGGCGTTTACGGTCTTTTTCTGATCCGGGTTGGAATGCCCGGGCAGGCCGCTCAGGAGGAATAATAAGGTAAGGGAGGCGAATATGCGTTTCATCTCTGAATATTCGGGTTAAATCGTTAATAATCGCGGCGGAATTTACATCGCTCCGTTCGCCTGACCGAAGTTGAACAACGGGGAGGGAATGCGGGCCGTACGCATGATCTCCGCAATTTTCCGTACTGTTTCCGGGTGTTCGTCCGCCACGTTGCGGTCTTCGTGAATGTCGGTCGAAAGGTCGTACAGCTCGATTGGACCCTCGGGATCTGTGCCTACATTCAGCCGGATGCCCTTCCAGTTGCCTGTCCGGACTGCGGTCTTGCCGCCGTTTTCGTGGAACTCCCAATAAAGATATTCGTGTTCCTGCTGCCCTTTTTCGCCAAGCAGCGTCGGGAGCATCGAAATACCGTCCACATTTGCGGGGATCTCCGCGCCTGCCATGTCGGCGAAGGTGGGAAGCACGTCCCAGAATGCCGATACGAAGTCCGTCCGCGTTCCTCCGGCGATCAGACCGGGACACCGGGCTATCATCGGCACGCGGATTCCTCCTTCGTACATGTCGCGCTTGATGCCGCGCAGCGGGCCGTAGCTGTCGAAAAAGTCGGGATCGGCACCGCCTTCACGGTGCGGACCGTTGTCGCTCGTGAAGACGATGATCGTCCGCTCGCGCAGACCGAGGCTGTCGATCAGCTCCGTCACCTCGCCCACATAACGGTCCAGACGCGTAACCATCGCCGCGAATGACGTACGCGGTTCGGGCTGCGAGCAGTAGTGTATCGGATGCTTCCCCTCGGGCGAGTAGTCGCCGCTCTTTGCCGTATAGGGCTTCTCTTCAAAACGGCCCCGGTAGGCTTCGATGATCTCGTCTTCGGGAACCAGCAGTTCGGCATGGGGGAGTGTGTATGCAAGGAATGCGAAGAATTTTCGCTCTTTGTTCCGGCGGATGAAGTCGAGCGTCCGTCCCTGAATGATGTCATGGGAATATTGCGCCGTATGGGCCAGATCGTTGCCGTCGAGCAGCATCTTTTCCCGGTTGTGCCAGAGGTGGGTGGGATAATATTTATGGGCGAGCGCCTGGCAGTTGTAACCGAAGAACTCGTCGAACCCCTGATAGGTGGGGTCGCCTTCCGATCCGGGGGAGCCGAGTCCCCATTTGCCGAACGTTCCCGTTACATAGCCTGCCTGCCGGAACATTTTCCCCAGCGTATAGGTACCGGCCGGAATGGGGTGCTGGCCTTCCGCGCCGTCGTCGCCGGTGCCTCCTTTGTTTCCGCGTATGGGCGTATGTCCCGTATGCTGGCCGGTCATCAGTGCCGAGCGTGACGGGGCGCTCACCGTACAGCCTGCGTAATGCTGCGTGAACAGCATCCCCTCGGCGGCCAGCCGGTCGATATTGGGAGTGTGGATTTTGGTCTGGCCGTAACAGCCGAGATCCCCGTAGCCCAGGTCATCGGCCAGAATATAGATGACATTCAGGTCTTTGGGCCGGTTTTCCTGCTGCGTACAGCCCGACAGGGCGCCCACCGAGGCTGCGGTAAGGATCAGTTGGTTTTTCATGGGTTACTCTTTATTATGTTCGTTGTTATGTTGTCTGGCGTATACTTTGGGCGTCACGCCGAATACCTCCCGGAAACACATCGAGAAGTAGGAACGGTGGTTGAACCCCACCTCGTACATGGCATCCGTAACCGATATGCCTTTGACGCGCAGGAGCTGGGCGGCTTTCTTGAGCCGGATTTCCCGGATGAAGGCATTGACATTCAGTCCGGTGATGGCCTTTACCTTGCGGTAGAAATTCACATGGCTCACGGCCAGCTTGTCGCACAGGAACGGAATGTTCAGGTCGGGATCGGCCATGTTTTCTTCGATCAGGGCCACCACCTTGCGGATGAACAGCTCATCGGGCGATTGCCGCTCGACCGAGGCGATATCGACCGTGTCGCGCCGCAGGCTGTCGCGCAGGCGGCATCGCTGGGTGAGGATGTTGTCCACCCGGCTCAGGAGTACCCGCAGGTTGAACGGTTTGCCGATATATTCGTCGGCTCCGGCGTCGAAACCCTCGATGATATGTTCTTCGGCCGTACGCGCCGTAAGCAGGATCACCGAGATATGGTTCATCACGAAATCGTCCTTGATCCTGCGGCACAGTTCCACACCGCTCATGCCGGTAAGCATCACGTCGGAGATCACCAGATCGGGCATGGTTTCGTTCACGATCTTCAATCCGCTTTCCGCATCTTCGACGGCAATGATCCGGTAGTTTTTCTCCAGTTCGGCTTTGAGGTAGGAACGCATGTCTTCGTTGTCCTCGACCAGCAAAACCGTAAATTCATGTCCGGAGTAGGGGCGCGTTTCCGGCTCGACCGGAATCGTATCCGTATTTTCCGTAGTCTCGGATTCGGCCGGATCGTAATCGGCTTCGTTTACGATCGGCAGCGTTACGATGAAAGTCGCTCCCTGTTTGTCGCGGCTCATGACCTCGATGTGTCCGTGGTGCAGTTCGACGAACTCCTTGACGATCATCAGGCCGATCCCCGTGCCTCGGGTTCCGAGTCCGGTGTGTTCCTCGACCTGATAGAAACGTTCGAATATATGCGGAAGGTCGCCGTCGGGAATGCCGATGCCCGTGTCGGCCACCATCACTTCGACATCTCCGGTGTCCTTGCGCCGGAGACTGACGAGTACCTGCCCGTCTTCGGGGGTGAATTTGATGGCGTTGGAGATGAGGTTGACGAAGATTTTGTCGATTTTGTCGGTGTCGAAATCCATTACGAGCCGCTCTTCGCCCGATTCGAACAACAGGGAGATTTTCTTTTTCTGGGCCAGTTCGCTGAACGACCGGCAGATTCCCTGCAGGGTCGTGACGATATCCTCCGATCCGGGGTTGAGCTTCATTTTCTGATTCTCTACCTTGCGGAAGTCGAGTATCTGGTTTACGAGCCGCAGCAGGCGCAGGGCGTTCTGCTTGATGATTTGCAGGTTGCCCACCTTCTCCGGGTCCGTTTCGGTGTCGAGAAGCGTTTCGACCGGACTGATAATCAGGCTCAGCGGCGTGCGGAAGTCATGCGATATGTTGGTGAAGAACCGCAGTTTCAGCTGATTGACGCTTTCGATTTTTTCGCGTTCGAGTTTCTCTTTCTGGAGTTCGTCCTCGGCCTGCCTGCGCCTGCGGGTAATCGAGTTCAGGTAATAGGCCGCGGTTGCGACGGCAAGGGCATAGGCCAGATAAGCCCACCATGCCGCCCACCACGGAGGCATGATCGTAATGTCGAAGTCCAGTTTGTTCGATGCGGGCACCCCGTCGCTGCTCACGGCTTCGACCCGGAGGGTGTAGTGTCCCGGGGCCAGTTTCGTATATTCGACATAGGGCAGCGTACCAGTCACGGTTTTCCAGTTTTCGTCGTAGCCTTCGAGCTTGTAGGTGTAGCGGGTGAGCGACGGCGTGGAATAGTCGAGCATGGCGAAGCAGATCGACAGTATATTCTGGTTGTAGGGCAGTTTCAGCCGTTTCAGCTCCTGCACGGGACAGTCGCACAGCCCGTATTGCGCGACGGTGCGGTTGTCGATGCGGATGTCGGTGATGTAGAGCGGCGCACTGTCTTTCTTGGGGCTGACGTCGGCCCAGTTGAGCCGCAGGTAGCAGTCCAGCCCGAAGACGAGTACGTTGTTTCCGTGGGAGACCGAGACCGGAAAAATTGCATTGCGCCGGTCGAACCAGTGGTTCAGCGAGAACATTTTGGAGGTCTGCGACAGAACATCGTAGCAGGTCACGCCCTGCTGCGTGGTAAACCACAAAAGCCCCGAATCGTCGCTGTTGATGGTATAGACCGCTTCCGAAGTTTCACGGCCCGATATGCGTCGGAACGTATCGGATGCGGCGTCGTAACGATCCAGCCCCTTGTCCGTTCCCACCCACAGCTGACGGGTGTTGGGATCGACGAACAGGCAGAGAATCACGTCGGAACTGATCGTCGAGGAGTCGTTCTTCGCCGAAAGATACCTCTTATGTCCGCCCGTTTGCTTGTTATAGCGTACCAGGCCGCTGCCCGGCGTTCCGAGCCAGACGAAATTTTCATCCACGACCATCGATTCGATCGGTTCGCCCATGCGTACCAGACTGTCCGTTACGGGACCGAACTGTCGGGTCGAAGCGTCGAACGTGTAATCGATGATCTGCATCCGGCCCATCGCATCGCTGACGTATATCTTGCCTGCGGAATCCTGCATCACGGCATAGATGTATTTGAGCCGGTTGCGCAGGCGCGACTGGATCGGCACCTCCCGGTTCCGCTGGGTATCGTAACAAACAAGTCCCTCGGCCGTCCCGACCCACAGGATGTCGTTGTCGTCGATCGAAAGGCCTTTGACAAAATTGTAGGTTCCGACCACTGCGTTCGAAAGGTTGATCCACTGCATCCGGTTCCGTTCTGGCTCGTAGACCGACAATCCGAACCGCGATCCGAGCCACAGCCGGCCCGAACGGTCCATCTGGGCCGAAAAGACGGAGATGCCCACATACGGATTTCCGTCGGCTTCCGAGAGGTCGAAACTGGTAAACGAGGGCGCGCCCGCATCGTAGCAGGCGATGCCCCCTTCGGTGCCCAGCCAGACGATGTTGCTCCGGTCCTTGAAGATCGACCAGACGATGTTGTTGGGGAGCGAATGGATGTTTTTCGGGTCGTAACCATAGCTGGAGAAAGCGCCTTTGTCGAAGATCATCAGCCCCTCTTCGCTGCCGAGCCATACCTCGCTGCCGACCACGCACATCGTTTTGACCGTGTTGTTCACCATCTGTTTGTTGCGGGCCTTTTCGTGCAGCGTATAGCTGAGCGTGGACTTTTCGAGTTCGCAGAATCCCGTCTGCGTTCCGACCAGGAGTACGTCGGGATCGGTCGGCGACAACTGTATGGAGAGGACCAGGTTGTTGAGCGGAAGCCGGATGCGGTCCATCTTGAGGTTGACGCTGGACCATTGTCCCGTACGCTTGTTCAGGCGGCTTACGCCGTCGAACGTACCGGCGAACAGATAATCGTCGTCGACGTAGATCGCCCGCACGATATCGTGCGCAAGACCGCTGTTACGGGTGTTGTAACAACTGATATCGCCGGTCGTACGGTCGAGCCGGAACAGTCCGACACTGGTTCCCACCCAGAGCAGTGAATCCTCTTCGGTCATCGTCCGGATGTTTTGGTCGTTGATTGTTCGGGCCGCTTCGTAAGGCGTGAGTATATCTTTTTCCGCGACGTAAATGTTAATCCCCTTTTCTGTCCCGACCAACAGGCTCCCGTCCGTGGACGAAAGCAGGCAATTGACCCGTGAGTCGCTCAACGACTGCGGATTATCCGGAAAATGCTGGTAATGGCGAATCGTTTTGCCGTCATAACGGTCGAGACCGTTTTCGGTGCCGAACCACATGTAGCCGGCCTCGTCCTGCATGATGGCATAGACATAATTACTGCTCAGCCCGTCCACCACGGAGAGTGTCTCCATGTTCAGCGGCCGGCTTTGGCTGCCGCCGCTGGCCGGATCGACGACCGCCAGCGACAGGAGCGAAAGGTATATCCATTTTCCAGACATCGGATTTCAACAGTTTATTTCACCCAGACGGGCGCAGCATAAGCTGTCGGCGCGTCCGATGAAGCGTTGTAAACTTTCAGATAATAATACTTCTGCCCGCGGGGCACCTGCACCTTCCAACTGACCCGGTGTGCGGAGAACGTTTCCGAAGCGACGATCCGGTTGCTCTCGCCGATGATTTCGATGCGCACGATCCGGTCCGATGCATCGGATGTGTCGGGATCGGAGGCCTCGATTTCGAAGGTCAATTTGTCGGCGGAGGTCCGGATCTCGGAACCCATCGCGTGGTTGTTGACATAATAGAGCAGCCGCAGGTTTTTGTCGTAGGTGGCGTAGGTGCGTCCCGCGGCCATCGCTTCGAGCAGGGATTCGCGCGTCAGTTTCTTGGCCGCAATGCCCGTGCGAGGCTGCCATGCGGCGATGGGCTTGGTCGCATGGTTGTCACAGCCGGCGACGGGCGATACTTTCCAGCCTTTGGACAGCGCCGCAAGGAACGATTCGTGGTAATCGTCCGTGCCGTTGATCAGCTCGATGAGCCTGATATGCGGACGGGCCTGTTCGTTATAGCAGGCGAAGCCGCTGTACTGGTCTTTCTCGGGATGGTTCATCGAGACGACCGCGCCGGCGTTCGCCGCGTCGGCCAGCCAATTGTGGAAATAGGGCATGTCGATTCCTTCGGCCAGCGCGTTGAGGTAGGCCGATGAATTGTATACGTTTTGGTGGCCTTTGGCGCCGGGCCCGTTGTTTTCCGAATGTTCGTATCCCCGGATGGCGACGAACGAAGCGTCCGTGGCGGCCTCGGCAGCGGCTTTGATATGTTCCCAAGCCTGTGACGTATAGGATTCGTACTGCGAATGATCGGTCACGCAGTAAAAATCGTATCCGTTGGCTTTGGCCAGCCGGAAATGATTCTCTACACTGTTTTCATCGGTCTGGACCGCATCCCCGGAGTAACGGCAATGGGCATGGGTGTTCCCCAGAAAGAGCTGATAACTCTCTTTTTCCGCGGGGTCGGGCTCATTGCCGCCCGGAGGTCTTTTCCCGGGCGCGGGCGCATCTTCCCCACAGTTGCAGCAGAGGCATACGGCGCTCAGACAGCCTATCCATTTTTTTAGCGACATAACTGCGGCGCATTAAGGTTCGATCCATACCGGCGCGGCATAAGCCACGGGCGTTTCCGGTTTGGAGACGTTGTAGACTAAAACGAAATAACACTTTTCCCCGGCGGGTACGACCGGTTTCCAATGCACCTCGTGGGAATCGAAATCGGCGCCGGCTACGACCGTTCCGCTGCCGTTGACGACTTCGATCCGCGCTATGGCTTGGTCGGCCCGGTCCGTATCCGGATCGGAAACTTCGATATCGAACTTATATTTTCGGGCCGTTTTGATATCCGATCCCATAACCTTGCCGTTTACACGGTAGACGACGCTCAGATTTTTGTCGAGCGTGGCGAAAGTGCGGCGCGATGCCATGGCTTCGAGTACGCCTGCCGGGGTCAGTTCGGTAACGAGCAGGCCGGTCCGGGCATTCCACTTGGCAATCCCCTCCCAGCCGTGGTTGTCGCAGCCTGCAACGGGGGATACCTTCCATCCTTTGGCGAGGGCGTTCAGGAACGATGGGTAGAATTTCGCCCGGCCGCCGTTGATCAGTTCGATCAGTTTCATGCGGCTGCGCGTCTCTTCGTTGTAGCAGTGGAAATCGTTGTAAGCGTCTTGTTGGGGGTGGTTGAAGCAGACGATGGCATCGGCCTGTTCGGGTTTGGCGAGCCAATTGTGGAAATATTCGATGCTCACGCCGTCGGCCATCGCGTTAAGGTAGTCCGACGAATTGTAGACGTTCATGTGGCCCCGGCCGTCGGGACCGTCGTTCTCCGAGTGTTCGTATCCCCGGAGTGCGACGAATGAGGCGTCGGTGGCGGCTTCGGCCGCGGCTTTTACGGCAGCCCATGTGTCGGGCGTGTAGACCGGGTATTGCGAGTGGTCGGTTACGCAGTAAAAATCGTAACCGTTCTCTTTGGCCAGTTCGTAGTGGCTTTCGGCCGAGTTTTTCGGGTCGAGGGACAGCCCCTTCTTAGCGCGGAAGATGGCGATGTCGCCCGAATAGTTGCAGTGGGCGTGTGTATTTCCGAAGCAGACCTTGTACTCCGGTTCTTTTGCCGATAGCCGGAAGGCAGCTGCCAGCAGGACAATCGAAAAACAAACAATATATTTTTTCATGGCGATAGTTTTTTGCAAATTAAAAATAGATGAACGTCAGTGAAAAAGGCGCGAGCGATACGTTTTCGGCTTTTTCTCTGTGTGCCGGCGTATGTTCGAGCGACATGCAGTCTGCCGACATGCGGAATTGCTCGACTTCCACACGTTTTTTACGGGATGCGAGCCTGCCGCCGACAGCCGCTTCGACCGCAAAATCGTTTTTATTGAGGAGGCACAGACGTATTTTCCCGGTTTCGGCATCCCGTACGGCAAGGCTAGGCATCTTTTCGGGGGTGGGGCTTACCGTAAATTCGACCAGTTCATTTCCCTGAAAAGTCCCGAAAATTTTCATGATTTCACTCGTCGGCAGGAGCTTTCCGGTCTTTTTGTCGAAAAAGCTCCTGAATCCGAACTCGCTGTCCCAAAACAGGGGCCAGAATGTAGCCATGTCGAGACCTCCCTGCATGAACTGCATCATCATTTCGGCCTGTATGAGTGCGCTCTGATCGGGCGTGAGACGGGGGCCTGCGGATTTTTTTCCGGGACCGACGTTCCATTCGAGACTGGCCAGCTGTATATGCGGCACTTTGTTGCGGGCCGTAATTTCACGAAAACGTTCGATTTCGCTGGCATACGAATCTCCCAGGAATACTCCGCAGGGCGTTTTGGCGAGCCATTCATTCCAGGACGCCGTGCCCCACATGCAGTACCAGTGGACGTCGATGATGTCGATATTGCGGCCCGCCACGGCAAACAGTTCGTCGTACTGGCGGCCGTGTTTGCGGAACGTGGCGTGCCAGTTGGCGATGATTTTGATGTCGGGATCGAACTCCTTCATGCGCGGGACGAAAGCGTTGATCATCTCGCCGTACGCAGCCGGAGTCACCGCACCGCCGTTGCAGTCGTGCATGTAAGGCTCGTTGCCCATGAACCAGTATTTTACCCGGAAGCCTTTGTCCCGGCAATATTTCATCAGGCGAAGCGCTTCCTGTATGCCTTCCTCCACCCGGTTCCAGCGGAATCCCGAATTGATATTGATTCCCAGAAGCGGTTCGGCTCCCGTCCGGCGTACGAGCGCCATGTATTCGTCTATATCCATAAACTCCTCCGGCGGGCGGTTTCGGGCAGTGTCGTACTGAGGATCCCATAGATCCTCCCAGCCGTTTCCTGTCGGGTGTTCCCAGTGGAAGTAGGTGTTTACCGTACCGCCCGGATAGCGCAGGAATCCGGGGCGGACATTCCGGATCGCCTTCGCCAGCACACCCGAACGCCACAGGGAGTCGGGATTCTTGGCGTAGACGATATTGAATCCCAACAGACGGTCGCTCACGGTGCGTTCCGAGATTTTGTCGAGCCGGACCGTTATCCGGGCCGCATCGCGTACGGCCGCTTTTGCCGGAGCCTGCTCAGTATTCTGCGCAGCTCCGGGAAGGACCGCCGCCAGGCAGAGGGCTGCTCCTGCCAAACCTTTAAATAATAGATTCTTATTCATATGCTTTACTCTTCAAGGCCCCATCCCGGGTTTTGTTCCAGCAGCGGGCTTTTGTTCATCTCCTTTTCCTGAATGGGGAACAGGTAAAACTTATCTTTCCATGTCTTGGTTATCAGCGGCTCCACGGAGAAGGAGAGTTTGTCGCCCGATTTGGTAATGATCTGTTTGTAAATCGTGACGGGCGAACGCATTTTCCAGCGGTTCAGGTCGAAGAAACGCTGCTCCTCCTGAAAGAATTCGATCCAGCGCTCATGGATGATGCGATTGCGCATTTCGGCTTGTCCGAGTCCTGCGGGCAGCGGCGAGATGCTTTTGCCTGCGGCCGCTTTGGGCATGCCTGCGGGCCATTTGAAATCCTGCATATTATAACTTGGGAACTTCGCGCGTTCGCGTACCAGATTGACCGCCTCGCGCGCCGACATGGGATATCCGGCCGGCACCGCGTCGGGATCGCCGAAAGCTTCGTTTACGGCTTCTGCATAGTTGAGCAGGATCTCGGCATAGCGGAAAATGATGAAGTTGTGATTTACCTTCAGCATCGTGCCGTATCCGGTGATGTTCGCCCACGCATCGAGGAATTTGCGGTTGAAAAACCCCGTGCAGTAGAAACCTTTGGACGTGGCATCGTGGGCGCCGCCTACGTACGACTCGAATTTCAGCGTATTGGCGGCCGTCGTGCCCCGGGCCGGCCACGGTTCGCCGTTGTACCAGACCGACTGGTAGAAACGCGGGTCGCGGTTCGCATAGGGATTCTGGGGATCGAAGCCGCTTTCGGGATCGGTCCGGTTGGTCTCATGGAGTTTGAGCAGCTTGTCGAGACCGAGCAGGTGGGTCGAAACCACATTGCCCTGGTCGTCGAGTTTGACGACCTCGTATTCGGCTACGGTATTCAGGGTCGGGAAGTTGTTCAGCACGCCGAATGCGTAGTTGAACAACTGGCCGGGTAGGCAGTTGCGTTCGAGCCGGACAGCGAACTGGTCCTGCTGGTAGGCCAGGATGATTTCTGGACTGTAACGGCGTAGAAACAGATCCTCATAATCGCCGTAACGCTCCGGATCGGTGCTTCGGTGCAGGGCGTAACCGCGGGTGTTTTCGAGGAAATATTTGGCCGCCTCGGCTGCGGTTTTCCACTTTTCGGCGCTGTATTCGCCCCGGCAGGCACTTCCGGAGGGGTTCTGCTTGTCGTTGAACAGCGGGCTGGCAGCCAGCAGGCGTACGCGGGAAATCAGTGCATAGCAGGCGCCTTTGGTGGCGCGTCCCCATTCCGAGTCGGCGTATTCGTCCACATGGGGCAGGTCGCCTGCCGCCAGCATCGCTTCGGAACAGATGAAATCCGCCACTTCGTCGAAGCGTGCGCGTGCGCCGTGCAGCTCGGTTTCGTCGTCGGGCCCCAGGACCCGGGTGACGATAGGCACGCCGCCGTAGAATTTCAGCAGTTCATAGTAGAACAGCGCGCGCAGGAAACGGGCTTCGCCCTTCATTCGCGTACGTACGCCCTCGTCGATGAACGGTTCCGGGGAGTCGGGTATTTCGTCGGCATGCTCCAGAAAACGGCATGCCGCACGAATTGCCGTATAGTATTTTTTCCACGGATCGTAATTGATCAGCATGTCGGTCGTCGCCCACGCTCCGACGCTCATTTTATAAGCGTTGTCCCAGTTGGCTTTCCAGATGCCCTCATCGACGGCGTTGCCGAGGAAACCGCCCGAATCGTCGCTTCCGAAAACCATGAAGCCGTCGTTCATGCTCTTGTAGATATTGCTCAGAAACCAGGTGGCGTTGTAGGGATCGCTGAAGACCATGTTTTCGTAGATGTCGTTCGACTCCTCCTTGTCCAGCAGGCTCGAACTGTCCTCGCAGCCCACGGCACCCGACAGGAGCGCCAGTGCGCATATTATACCGTATTTATTTACTTTCATAGCCATTGCGGGTGTAGATTAAAAATTAATGTTGATACCGAAATTCCACATCTTCATCTGCGGGTAGAAATAGCCTGTTTCATCGCCCATTTCCGGATCGAAATTCTTGATCTCGGAGAAGGTCAGCAGGTTGTTGCCGCCCACGTAGATGCGTATGGAATTCAGCCCGATGAACCGGAGCTGCCGTTTGTTGAACGTGTAGCCGATTTCGATGCTTTTGAGGCGGAGGTAATCGCCTTTTTTCAGGTAGAATGTATTGGTACACTGGTTATGTTTGTTCGTGGCGCTCGACAGACGCGGGTATTTGATCTTCTCTCCGTTCTGCCAGCGCTCTTCGGTCCAGCGGTAGAGGTGGATGTCCTGGAAGCGGTTGCGTTCACGCACCGGTTCGTAAAGCGACTTGGTCATCAGTTTGCTGTTGCCGCCCGCACCCTGCCACATCATGCTGAAATCGAAATTCCGGAAGTTCAGGCCGAACGTGAAGTTGTAGACGAAACGCGGTATTTTCGACCGTCCGATAGGGCCTTCGTCGAATGTGTCGATCACCCCGTCGTCGTTGCGGTCCCAATACATGAAGTCGCCCGGCTGTACGGGATATTGGGGCTGCGGCAGGTCGGGATTCAGCACGCGCACGCCGTCGACCATGGTGAAATCGTCGGGCAGGTAATAGCGCACGACCGTCTGGCCGAAATACTGGCCGATCGGCTTGCCGGTCTGACGCAGGTATTCGTATTTGGGTTCGACTTCGTCTTTGTAGAGAACCTTGTTCTTCGAATAGGAGAACATGCCCGATACGAACCAGCTGAAATTCTGACTTACGACATCGCGGTAGCCTGCTTCGATTTCGAAACCTTCGTTGCGGACCTTGCCGAGGTTCTCCTTGGCCGTGCCGACGCCGAGGATCTGGGGCGTCGTGTTGCGCGAGATGAAGATCTTTTCGCGGTCTTCGCGGAAGATGTCTGCGTTCAGCGTCAGTTTGTCGAAGAAGGCCAGGTCGATACCGATATTGGTCTTCTTGCCGATTTCCCAGGTGACGTTCGTATTGCCGAGCGACCCCTCGACCAGTGCGGGCATGCCGCCGAACCCGTTGTCTTTGCCGAAGAAGTAATTGCCGTCCTTGTCGTAGGTCTGGAGATACAGGAAACGGTCCGAGCCGATCTTGTCGTTGCCCACTTCGCCGTAAGAGGCGCGCAGTTTCATGAACGTAATGAACGGCAGCGACCGCTGCATGAAGCCTTCGTTGGAAAGGACGTAGCCGAGGGCGAACGAAGGGAAGAAGTCGTAGCGGTGTCCCTCGTCGAACTGGTCGGAGCCGTTGTAACCCAGATTCACTTCGGCGAGGTACTTGCTTTTATAGGCATAGGTCGCACGGGCCGCATACCCCAGAAAGACCCGCGGAAGCACGGCGTTGGTATTCTCTTTGGTCTGCGTATACACCGCCATTGCCGTTACGGCGTGGTCGCCGAAAGTCCGGTTGTAGTCGATTCCCACCTCGATATTGGTACGGCGGCGGTGTCCTTTGCCCGACAGCGAGCTTATCGAAGGCGCGGTTTCTTCTTTGGCAATCACTTTTTCCGTGTCGCTGACATACCTGTACGTAGGCGGGCGGTAGCTGACTTTGGTGCCGTCGTCGTAATAACTGTTGAAGCTTACCATGCCGCGGACGGAGAGACCCTTGGTCACAAAATCCAGCTTTTGATTCAGTTTGACCGTCCCTTCCAGGATGTTGGTGGCGAGCCGCGAATAGCCCCAGTCGCTGAGCATGGCCATCAGGTTTTCCGCTTCGTTGTCCGTGCTGGCGCCGTAAGAACCGTCGGGAAGCCGGTAAGGGTAGGACATCGGGGGCGTTTCGTACATCATGGAGAAGATCGAGTTGTCGTTGAGTCCCTGGCTGTTGTTCTGCTTCTGGTCGAGACGTCCGTTGAGATCGAGGCTCAGCTCGGTGGTCTTCGTCAGCGAAAAGTCGAGGTTCGCACGGAGGTTGATGCGTTTGAAATTGGCGTTCGAAGGGTATTTGCCGTCGAACTGCTTGTAGATGCCTTCCTGAGACAGTCCGCTCAGCGCCACGTAATAACGCACGTTGTCCGTGCCGCCGCGCACATTGACGTTGAGTTTGTGCATCGGCGTCGTTTTGCGCAGGAAATCTTTTACGTAGTCGTTGTCCGGATGAGTATAAGGCGAATCGCCCAGCCGGTAATGTTCGATATCCTCTTCGGTGAATGCCGGGCGTGCGCCGTCGTTGGCGAGCGACTCGTTGCGCAGCACCGCGTGGTCGTACGAGCCGAGGAAAGTCGGGAGGCGGGTCGGCTGCTGCAGCGTGAAAGTATAGTTCATGTTGAACTTCGGCGCGCCTTTCGAACCGCGTTTGGTCGTAATCAGGATCACGCCGTTGGCGCCGCGTACGCCGTATACTGCAGTCGCCGAAGCGTCCTTCAGCACGGAGAGCTGCGCGACATCCTCCGGATCGACCTGCGAGTAGTCGCGTTCGACGCCGTCTACCAGCACCAGCGGAGCCGAGTCGCCGCTCATCGTGGCGACGCCGCGCACATAGATTTCGGCGTCGTCGCTGCCCGGACGGCCCGAAGGCACGGTAAACGTCACGCCGGCCACTTTGCCGGCCAGCGCCGTACTCAGATTGGGGCTGCCCATCTGTTTGAGGTCTTCGGAGGTGGCAGAGGAGATGGCTCCCACCACGCTTTGTTTTTTCTGTACGCCGTAACCTACGACCACGACCTCCTCCACATTGGTCGCGGAGGGTTCCATCGCAATGGTCATCGGTTTTGCCGTGACTTCGAGAATCCGGGTGATATAACCGATGTAGGAGACCTGAATCGTACTACGCACGCTCTTTACCTTCATCGAAAACCGTCCTTGGGGATCGGTGACCGTGCCGTTGGCGACGTTGTCCGTTTCAACGACGCTCACACCCACCATCGGTCTGTTCAGCTCGTCCACGACCGTACCCGACACCGCGACCGTCTGGGCGCGGAGCGCGCCGAGCGAAATCAAAATCGCTGCAAATAAAGCTATTATCTTTTTCATGGATTTTATCTCTTAGAATTTACCATAACGGGTTGTTGCCTCTGATGGCGGAGTTGTTCACCACATCGCCGTTAGGAATCGGATAGAGGTAGAACTTGGGAGAGAACTGCCGGCTGTTCACATTTTCCACGATCTGGTAGGAGAACGTATCGCCGGTTTTGGTGATCTGCATGCCCCGGATGCTTTCGCTCAGCGCTTCGTCGGCGATTTTCCAGCGTTTCACGTCGTAATAGCGGTGGTCTTCGAACGCCAGTTCGACCCGGCGTTCCCGGCGGATGGCTGCGCTCATTGCTTCGCTGTCTCCCGCGGCGGCATCCACATCGGTCTGCGAGGGGCGGAGTACGCGGCTGCGCACCGCTTTCAGGGCGTCGCGCGCCGTCAGGCCGCATCCCAGCGGATCGACGTCGGGACCGTATGCTTCGTTCACGGCTTCGGCATAGTCGAGCAGAAGTTCCGCATAACGGAACAGCGGGAAACAGTGGTTGGTGTTTGTGGGCGTTCCCGAAATGACCACCTCGCTGCCGCAAAATTTGGACATGTAATACCCCGTCCGGGTCGAAGTGTTGGTGTTGTTGTGCGCTCCGCCCTGGAAGGTCTCGATCATCGTGCCGTTCCACTCCTGTCCGTTGTGGAAAATGCTGGCATAAAAACGGGGATCGCGGTTTTCATACGGATTCTTCCGGTCGTAAGGACCCTCAGGATCGTCGATCGGCTGTCCGGTCACAGTCCCATAGGCATCGACCATCTGCTGCGAAGGACTCGTCAGCCCTTTGCCGTTGGGAATGCCGACCGGGAAATTCTGGATTTCGACCCGGTTGCCGACTTTCGACGTGCGGGGCAGAATCAGCTCTTTGTTGCCCGTGATTACCGTGAAAAGTTTCCTGTAGTTGGCTGTGCCGTTGACAATTACCTGTTCGTCCTTATCCGTTTCCGCGATAGGGCTGGGTTTGTAGATGTCGTAATCGCCCAGTTTGATTACTTCGGCTGCGGCCGCTGCGGCGGACTCCCAGCGTTTCTTGTCGTAAGAGCCGTAACAGATGAATTCGTTGTCGCTGCCGTCGTAGCCCTTGCCGTTATAGAGCGGGCTGGCGGCATAAAGCAGCAGGCGGGCCTTGAGGGCGAGCGCGGCGCCTTTCGATGCGCGGCCGAAATTGACGTTGTTCGGCGCGGGCAGGTCCGTATACGATTCGTCGCACAGCCCTGCGATGTAATCCACGCAGGCGGCGAACGACGATCGGGGCACGTTCAGGTCCTCCGAAAGCTCGTACGCCCGGTCGATGAGCGGCACGCCGCCGTAGCGCTTTACCAGCTCGAAGTAGAAAAACGCCTTCAGGAATTTCAGCTCCGCCTGAAGCTGGAGTTTCAGATCGTGGTTGGCTTCGGGCAGTTTTTCGAGCCCGACGATGCCGATATTGGCGTCGCGGATGAATTTATAGCAATCCTCCCAGCAGCCGTCGGGATTGCTTTTCCGGGGCGTGAGCGAGCCGTCGGTCAGAAAGACGATCGACGACCCCGGCACGGTTATCATGGCTTCGTCCGAGGCCGACGCGAGCATGGCCCCGTCTACGCGGTTGTAGCCGTTCTCGTCGGATTTGTCGAACGGGAGTCCCAGATAGACGCCGAGTACGTATCCTTCGGCTTTCTTGTCGTTCGAGAATACAAAATCGGAATCATATTTGTCGAACGGCATATCTTCGAAGTCGCAGGAGACAGCCGCCGCACCGAGGAAAAGAAGCGAGATGTATTTGAGAATGTTTTTCATGGCTCGGCAGGTTTTAAAATGATATGTTGAGACCCATGCAGACCGTCCGCTGCAAAGGATAGACGGTCCCCGTCGTGGTCGTTTCCGGATCGAGAATGTCGATTTTGTCGGAGGTGAAGAGGTTCGTCGCGGAGACATAAATGCGCAGGTTTTTCAGCCAGATGGCCTTTGCGGCGCGGGCGGGCAGCGTATAACCCAGTTCGACGCTTTTCAGACGCAGGTAGGAGGCGTCGCGGAGCCAGTAATCGGAGTTCGGACCCCGGTTGTTGCCGTCGTTGCCCGTCAGGCTGAGACGGGGGTATTTGGCCGTCAGGCGGGTGTCGATGCCGTTGGCGGGATCATAGGCCCAGCGGTCGAGATGGTGTTCCATCACATTGCCCTTGCCGTCGGGACGGAATTCCCAGTAGACGTATCCGCCGAGTTTTTTCTGTACGTTGCCCACGCCCTGAAAAGCGACGTTCAGATCGAAGCCGCGGTAGTTCAGGTTGATGCCGAAACCGTATACGTATTCGGGGACGTCGCCGTAACCGAGGTAGGTGCGGTCGTCTTCGTTGATATAGCCGTCTTTGCTCAGGTCCAGATAGCGGATGTCGCCGGGATTGTAGGTGCCGTAGGTCTGCGTCGCATGGGCGGCGATCTGGTCGTAGTCGAAGAAGAGTCCGTCGGATTTCAGGCCGAACGCAGAGTTGATCGGGTAGCCCGTCTTTTTGTTGAACCGGTAGGTGGCGTCGGTCTCCTGCATCTCTTTCACGCGGTTGCGGGCGAAACTGAAATTACCGTAAACCGAGTAGCCCAGCCTGCCGATGCGCGACGTGTAGTCGGTGGCGATCTCGAAGCCGCTGTTGGTCATGCGGCCTATGTTGTTCTTGACCGAACCGCGGACTCCGATGATAGCGGGAATGCTCGCCTGTGCGATGATCAGGTTGTCGTTGTTTTCGTAGAAACCGTCGACCGACAGGGACCATCTGTCTTTGAACATGCGTATGTCCACTCCGACGTTGGTCTTGTGCGAACGTTCGGCCATGATGTTGTCCACGCCGACCTGCGATTCCCGGAAGCCCTGCATCGAGGCGAGCGACTGCCCCTGAAGGTAGGTGCTGCCGAGCGAGCTGAAGAACGAACTTTTCTGGAAATAGCTGATGTTGGTGTCGTTGCCCGAAACTCCGTAGGAGGCCCTCAGCTTGAGGAAGCTGATGAAAGTCTTGTCCTTCAGGAAGTTCTCTTCCGAAATGATCCAGCCTGCGGAGACCGAGGGGAAGACGTTGTAGCCGTTTCCGCCGATCTGCTCGCTGCCCTGACAGGCTATGGTGAAGTCGGCGATGTAGCGGCGCTTGAAATCGTAGTGGGCGTAGGCGAACAGCCCCTTATAGATATGGGGCATGATCTTGCCGTTGCCGGATTCGTTGTTGTAGTTGATGAATATCCGCCCTGAGAGATTGTGATTGCCGAACGAACGGGTGTAGTCGAGTCCCGCCTGCAGGTCCAGCGTGCGGTAGTTGTTCGAAAAGCTGTTGTCGTTTTTCTGCGTGGCGGGGTTTTTCGTTCCCTGCTGGTTGCTGAGACTGCCTTCGTACACCACGAACCCGACGTTGCGGTTGATGACCTGCTCGAAATAGCTGTCGAATGAGAACGAACCGAAAACCGAGAGCCCCCGGGTGATGAAGTCCAGATCGTGGTCGAGTTTCAGCGTGGCGTAGTTGGAGCGGGTCTGGAAGATCGAATATCCGCTGTTGTTGAGCAATCCGTAAGGGTTGTTGAGGTACTGGGAGGTGCCGCTGAGCGATCCGTCCTCGTTGAAGATCGGGTGGGCGTTGGGCGGAGTCTGCGTCAGTGCGTTCAGAATGCGGGACGTGCTGTTCGAATAGGCGCCCGGATAATTCCATTTGGCCATCAGCGACGCGATGTCGAGACTGATGACGAACTTCTTGGTGACGTTTATATCGACGTTGCCCCGGAGCGAATAATTCTCGTAGTTGGCGTTGGTCTTATAGGTGTTGGCGTTCTTGTCCACGTTGTAGAGACCCGAATTGTCCACGTATCCTACGGAGGCGTAGTAGCGCACGCGCTCCGTGCCGCCCCGCACGCTTACGTTGTAACGCTGCACGACGGAGGATTTTTTCATGAATCTGTCCATCCAGTCTACGTCGGGATAGTTGTAGGGATCGTCGCCGCTGAGGTAGGAGTCGAGCGCATACTGGTCGTATTTGGGCGATCCGCCGTCGTTGACCGCCGCTTCGTTGTAGAGACGTGCGTAGTCGTACGATCCGAGGTATTTCGGCAGGCGCGTCGGAGCCTGAAAACCCACCCCGGCGTCGATGCTCACCGTCAGGGGTTGTATGCGGCCGTGTTTGGTCGTGATCAGTACGACGCCGTTCGCTCCCCGCAGGCCGTAGAGGGCGGTCGCCGCGGCGTCTTTGAGGATCGTAATCGATTCGATGTCGGCCGGGGAGATTCGGTTGGCGTCCTTGCGCACATAACCGTCCACCAGAATAGCGGCCTGCCGGGAGTCGGACGAGATGCTCCGAAGCCCCCGGATATACATCGAATTGGATTCGATGCCCAGCTCTCCGTCGTTCTGGATGCCCAGAAATCCGGTCACCCGCCCGTTGAGCAGGTTCGTCCGGTTTATTCCGGGCAGATATTCCAGTTGCCAGCCCCCGACGGAAGAGACGGCGGCCGTGGTCAGATCCTTGTCGGACGCATGATAGGGCGACACCATGACGGTGTTCGCTTTTACCGCGAGCGAGTCGGGCACGGCGGCAGCCGCTTTCTGCGGAGCATACATCGGAGACAGACTCGCCAGAAGCAGACTGACGCATGTCAAATCTTTGAGTCGAGATACTCTCATAAGAAAAGTTTTTGGGTTAATATTTGGGTTGTTGTTCGTTTGGGTTGCAATTTGTTCCGTACGGAGCGAACCGTTTACAAAATTCGTCAATTCGATCGTTAGAAAAGGCTATTTTTTCTTCAAAAATTAACACGCCGGCGAAAAATAATTTCGGACCGGCTTACACGAAAAAAGGCCGGGATTGCCGGAAATCCGCTTCGTGCGGGTGGCAAATCCGGCGGGACTCAGTTGCGGATGCGCTATTTTTTGGCGAATTTCTGCTATTTCGCTTGATTCGGATGCAATATATTTGTAAACACGGAATCCGGACGGAAAAACAACCTAAAATGATACTTTATGACCAGAACGATTACCCTTATTTTATTGCTGGGACTTTTGTCCTGCTGTTCTTCGGGCAAAGACGACGACGCCCGGAAAGGCGGCGGGAGCAAACCCGATCCCGATGCCGTCGGCCTGACGCTTTCGCAGCAGAGCAAGGCGATTCCGGAAAATATCTTCGGGTACAACACCCAGTCCGTCAAAGGTCCGGGATGGGACAAAGCGGAGTTCATCAACCGGATTACGGAACTCAATCCGGGCAATTTCCGCTATCCGGGAGGAACTGTCGGCAATTTTTGGGACTGGCGTACGGGCTATTACAACGAGATCGGGAAAGAGGTGAACGTGATCGCCCCGTCGCCGGCCGGACCGCTTCCCTACAAGCTGGAACATGTTAAAATGGTGTACGACCGCACGGGCGCGGCTCCCGTCTTTCTGATAAACATGCTTACCTCCACTTACGAGGAGCAGCTGGCGATGCTCAAATACGCACGGTCGATCGGCCTGCCGGTGGAGTATATCGAGATGGGCAACGAATATTATCTGGACGACCACCCGGAAAAATACAATTACCTGACGAAATTTCCCGAGACGACCGATTATACAGACCTGTGCCGTGTGTGGACCGCCGGATTCCGGAAGGAGTTCCCCGAAGCCCGGATTGCGCTGATCGGCGTCAATACGCCTGCTTCCTGGACCAAACGCCCCCGTGCGCGGGAGTGGAATACGGTTGTGATGAGCAACATGCAGGGAATCGAATGCGATGCCGTGACCATCCATATCTATCCGAAGAATGCGTTGGCCTCGCCGACCCCTTACGACATGATCGGACAGTCGCTCGCATCTGTCGCTCAGGGGAAGGTGCTGGACGCCTCGATCGATTCCAAATACAAACTTTGGGTTACCGAATACAATTTCGAATCCGGCTCCAACCCGTTTCCCGGCCAGTGGGTGCATGGGCTGGCCGCAACGCTTATGAGTGCGCAGCTGATTGCCACGCCCCGCGTGGAACTGATCTGTTTCTTTAATCTGACGGCCGGCAGGAGCGCGTCCGCGATTTTCGACGCAGATGTTTCGATTGCCGGTGCGACTGCGCCCAAATATGCGCTGAGTGCAACGGGCGAAGGCTTGAAAATGCTTTCCAAGGCGCAGCGGGGGGCCGTTACGGTCAAAACGGTCCGCTTCTCCGATAATCCGCAGCTCGACACGCAGAAACACGGAAAGATCAATTCGCTTTACGGCTACCTGTTCGGCGGCGATGCTTCGCGGCTTCTGCTCCTGAATCTCGGCCCTGAAGCGAAGACTGTGAATACTGACGGACTCGGGTTCGCAGCCGCTGCGTTCGAACAGGTTTCGGCCGGTTCGCCCGAAACCCCCGTGACGGGTCCTTCGTCGCTGGCGCGGCTTTCCCGCAAGGTGGACGCCTCGAAGCAGGTCGTGCTGAGACCCTATTCCATTACCGTAATCCAGTAAAACCCATCAATCCTATATTAATCTAATACAACCCGAACAGATGAAAACAGGTATGAAACAAATCCTCTCGGCGCTCGTTTTTCTATCGGCTCTGACAGGATGCAAAATCGAGGATCCCGATTTCTTCGTGCCGGAGGTGGCTTTTGCCGCCGCCGAAAAAGAAGTGGTGTTCGAACCTGCCGGAGGCACCGAGTCGTTCTCCGTCGAAGCCAACTGCGACTGGTCCGTCTCCTGCCCGGCCGAATGGGTAACCCTTTCCGTGGAAGCCGGCGACCGGAACGGTACGGTAGAGATCGCCGTCAAACCCACGAAACTGCCGCGCAATACCACCATAACCCTCTATTCGAACGAAGTAGAGTCCCGTACGTCGATTATCGGAATCACCCAGAAAGGAGTCGTCGAGATCAGTTCGGTGTCGGCCGCCGTCGCTTCGAATGTCGTTTCCGCATCGGGAACGACCGCTACGCTGAGTGCGGTATACAGCGGTATTTCCATCTCCGAAAGCGATGTGATAACGGCGGGATTCGTCCTGACGCCCCGATCCGGGGGCGTGGCGGTCGAAGCGCCGGCTGCCGTCGACCGTGCCGCCGAAACCTTCCGTGCCGATCTTACGGGGCTTACCAAAAACGAAACTTACGAATGCGTGGCATGGGCCAGACTCAACGACGATCCGAAAGTGAGCGGAGAGTTGATGACCTTTACCCCGATCCTGCTGCCTACCGAGCTGAAATCGGTGGGTGAGACGACTGTCTCCGGCCAGAAGTCTGGGACGGGCACGACCGCTACGCTTGAGAGCAGTTACGTGGCTGTTTCGCTGGGTAGTGAGGATGTCGTTACCGCAGGTTTTACGCTGACGCCCGAGGACGGTTCGCCGTTCGAAATTGCGGCGGTCGTCGATACCGGCAGCAGCTCGTTCAAGGCCGATGCGGCTGGACTGGTCGCCAATACGGACTACACCTGTGCCGCATGGGCCTGTCTCAACGGAGGTGCGCGCATCGAAGGTCTCCCGACGACCTTCCGCCCGACTGTGTCCGAACCTGTGACGATCGTAGCCGATTTTTCGAGCAACGCATTATGGGGGCTGCCCGAAAGCAATTCGGCCATGGAACAAAAAGAAGTGTCCGTCACGGACAACGACGGATATACGTGGAAGATTTTCGGCGGCTGCATTAACGGCGGCTGTCTGTGGCTGGCCTGCCAGAGTAAATCGAAATTCAACGGGTACGTCATCCTGCCGCAGCTGGACGACATGACCGTCAAGTCGATCAGCTTCCCGAACGACGGCCCGAGCCCGTCGGGCAAGGCCCGCATCACGATTTCCGTAAGCGAAGACGGCGGAAGCAGTTTTACTCCGCTGCCCGGCTGTTCTCAGGTGACGTGCGGAACCTTCCAGCTCTCGGATCAGAAACCCGGAAGCATCTACAAGGTCGAAAATGTGGATGCCGGCGGAACCAACGGTTTCTCGAAAACCGTCAAACTGACGATACAGGCCGAATAAACGGCCTGCGGCCAACGGCAAGGGAGAGCGCAAAGTTCTCCTTTGTCGTTTGTGCCGCACCGGAGATGAAACGGCATTTTTTTCCGGATGCCGAAAGTTCTCTGAGACCGGAAATTCCTATCTTTACGGATACGAAAAAGATCTTTTGTTATGAAAACCTTTCTTTTGGCCGTGGCTGCCTGCGGTCTGCTGCTGACCGGTTTGGCCAAAGAGCCTCTTTACCGTGACCCCTCCGCACCGCTCGGCAAACGGGTGGACGACCTGCTGTCGCGGATGACCCTCCGTGAAAAGCTGGGACAGCTTTCCCAGCCGCTCTACCGGTCGGACGATACGACGCTCGATGCACGCATAACCCGCGGCGAGGTCGGGTCGCTGGTCGTGGCTCACGGCTCTCCGCTCGTGCCTGCGGAGCGCGACCGGCTGCAGCGCATTGCCGTGGAGCAAAGCCGGCTCGGAATCCCCGTTCTTTTCGGATTCGATGTCATCCACGGTTACCGCACTCTCTTTCCCATTCCGCTGGGCATTGCAGCGTCGTGGAATCCGGAGCTTGCCGAAGCGTCGGCCCGGATTGCGGCGTCGGAAGCGTCGGCCTGCGGCATCGACCTCACGTTCAGTCCGATGGTGGACGTCGCACGCGATCCGCGCTGGGGGCGTATCTCCGAAGGTTCGGGGGAAGATGTACTGCTCAATGCTGTTTTCGGAGCGGCTTTTGTCCGCGGTTATCAGGGTGACGACCCTTCGCAGGAGGGGCGGATCGGAGCCTGTGCCAAGCATTTCGTCGGTTACGGCGCCGCATTGGGCGGCCGGGATTATCAGTTTACCGAGTTGTCGGAGCGCGCTTTGCGCGAAACCTATCTGCCGCCTTTCAAAGCCTGTGTCGATGCCGGTGCGGTAAGTATCATGTCGGCCTTCAACGATATCTCCGGCACTCCGGCCTCGGCCAATGCGCTGACGCTGACCCGGATTCTCCGAAAAGAGTGGGGATTTGACGGCTTCGTACTCAGCGACTGGAACGCCGTGACCGAATTGCAGGAACACGGTATAGCGGCCGACGGCGCCGAGGCGGCCGTCAAGGCGCTGACTGCCGGCGTGGATATGGAGATGACGTCGGACCTTTACCTGACGACCCTCGAACAGTCCGTCCGTGAAAGGCGTTTGCCCGCGGCTCTTGTCGATCGGGCCGTACGGGCTGTCTTGCGGGTCAAATTCCGGCTGGGACTTTTCGACCGTCCTTTCCGCAGCCATCCCGAACCGGACCGGATGCTGCTGACGCCCGAAGCCCGCCGTACGGCTCGGAAACTGGCGGTGGAAAGTATGGTGCTGCTGAAAAATGACAATCTCCTGCCGCTTTCCCCCGATCTGCAGAGTATTACGGTGACCGGAGAGTGGGCCGTAAGCCGCGATCTTTACGGCTGGTGGGTCGGAATGGGAGACGGCCGGGATGCGGTAACCGTCTGGGACGGTATCCGCAGTCAGGCAGGCGGGCGGACCGACGTTCGTCTGATGTCGCAATCCCGCAGCCGCAGGAGCGATGTCGCAGTGGTCTGTGTCGGGGAAAACGGTTATTTGTTCGGCGAGAACAACAACCGGAGCGACATCCGGCTGCCGTACGGGCAGGAGCAGCTGATCCGCGAGCTGAAAGAACAGGGCAGCAAAGTCGTTGTGGTAGTCTTCAACGGACGGCCTCTCGACCTGAGCGCCGTCGTGCCTTATGCCGACGCGCTGCTGATCGCATGGCATCCGGGAACCGAAGCGGGCAATGCCGTTGCCGACCTGCTCTTTGGAAAGACCTCTCCTTCGGGCAAACTCCCTGTTTCGTTTCCCAAATCGATCGGCCAGCTGCCCCTTTTCTACAGCGACCGCACCAGCGGACGGCCCGGCAACGACCGTTACGTCTCCATGGACGGCGAGCCGCTCTTTCCTTTCGGTTACGGACTCGGTTACACGACGCTCGAATATTCCGAATTGCGGCTTTCGAAGTCCGTCGCCGCACCCGGCGAGCAGGTCGCAGCGGAGATTACCGTTACCAATACCGGCGGCATGACGGCCAAGGAGACGGTGCAGTTGTATCTGCATGACAAAGCCGCTTCGTTCACCCGTCCGGCACGCATGCTGATCGACTTCCGCAAAGTCGAACTGGCTCCGGGCGAAAGCCGCACCGTGTCGTTCGACGTGACGCCCGGACAACTGGCGCTTCTCGACGCGGCATTCCGTCCGGTCGTCGAAGAGGGCGAGTTCGAAATCTCGGCGGGCGGCACGCCCTCCGAACTGCATAGCCGCATATTAACCATAAAACGATAAACAGATGAAGATAATGCAATTGCCTGTTGTTCCGCTTTGTGCGCTGGGGTCGGCAGCCGCGTTGTGCGCCGGCTGCGGGAAGACTCCGGCAGAACGGCCCAATATCATCATAATCTATGCCGACGACGTCGGTTACGGCGATTTTTCCTGCAACGGTTCACCCACGATACAGACGCCGAATGTAGACAGGCTGGCTTCTGAAGGCGTTCGTTTCACCAATGCCCATACGACCTCTTCGACCAGTACGCCCGCCCGTTACGGACTGCTGACGGGACAGTATCCGTGGCGCAAGGACGGAACGGGGATTGCGGCGGGGAATGCCGGAATGATTATCTCTCCCGAACAGTATACGCTGGCCGACATGCTGCGCGGCGCGGGCTACGCCACCGGGGCCGTCGGGAAATGGCATCTGGGCTTGGGCGAGACGGCCCGGCAGGATTGGAACGGCGTCATTGCGCCGGGGCTGAACGATATCGGGTTCGATTATTCGTTCATCATGGCCGCTACGGGCGACCGTGTACCCTGCGTATATATCGAAAACCAGCGCGTCGTCGGGCTCGATCCGGCCGATCCCATCTCCGTGAGCTATGCCGAACCCTTCGAGGGCGAGCCGACCGGCAGGGACAATCCGGAACTGCTGGTAATGACCCCGTCCCACGGGCACGACCAGACCATCGTCAACGGGATTTCCCGCATCGGGTATATGAAGGGCGGCAAGGCGGCCTTGTGGAAGGACGACCGGATCGCCGACCGGATCACGGACAAGGCCGTGGAGTTTATCGCCCAAAACAGGGAACACCCGTTTTTCCTATATTTCGGGACCAACGATATTCATGTGCCGCGCGTACCTCACGCCCGGTTTGCCGGCCAAAGCGGCATGGGGCCGCGCGGCGATGCGATTCTCTCTTTCGACTACTGTCTGGGCCGTGTAATGCGTACGCTGGACAGTCTGGGCATCGCGGACAATACGCTGCTGATCGTCAGCAGCGACAACGGACCCGTCGTTGACGACGGTTACAACGACCGTGCGGTGGAACTGCTGGGCGACCATCGTCCGTGGGGCGATTTCCGGGGCGGTAAATACAGCGCCTTTGAAGCCGGCACCCGTGTGCCGATGCTGGTGCGCTGGCGCGGACATGTTCCCGCAGGAACCGTATCGGACGTGTTATTGAGCCATATCGACATCTTTGCCTCCTTGGGCGCTTTGTGCGGGAGCGAAATTCCCGAAGGGGCCGCACCCGACAGCCGCAACCACCTCTCCGCTCTGCTGGGCGGCGGGCCTGACCGGGAGTACGCCGTCGAGCAGAACCTGAATA
>CAKVKI010000002.1 GCA_934754975.1 uncultured Alistipes sp.
GCCATTGGGGATTCATGACCCGGCCCGCGGCCCGGCCCCTGGCGTTGTAGACCACGTTCCCCTCGCTCTCCCGCAGCGGAAACATGTATTTCGGGTCGTCCCCGACGCAAAGGTTCCTGATAGCGAACGACGGAACGTCGATGATGTAGTCGCTCTTGCCGAAAAGCAGCACCGGGTAATACCTGTCGGGAAGCCCGACGTTTCCGGCCCGGAAAGTCCGGTCGTGGATGGTCAGAGAGACCGAATCCCCCGTCAGGTCGAAGTCGATCTTCATCCGGAACCAATAGGCGTCGGGAAGTTCCGACCGCTCGATTTCGGCCGTAATCAGGCTGCTCCGCCCCTCTTCGTTGAGCCGGAAAAGCAGGTTGCCGCCCTGCCCGTCGTAAAACAGGTTGTAGATTTTGTGGCTTTTTTCGTTCTTGATGCGGATGATATATCCGATTTCCGTCTCGGGATAGAGCGCCATGTCGAAAGCGACGCCGAAACGCCCCGTGAAAACCGGCGGATCGCTGTCGAAAACGTCGTACGACGTCCGCTCCGCAATCGGATACTCGCTGCCGCAGAACTTCAGTCCCTGGGGAAAAGCCGTCCCGGCAGCCAAAAGGCCGAGGATGGAAAATATGAAGAGGCACAATCTCATAGTGACGCAAATTCCGAACTCCGCGAACGGCGTTTCTCCCCTCTGCAGCGACGCCTTTCCGAAGGCCCCGCGACGCAAAACAGGGCTGCAGCATCGGGCGGAATACTCCGGAACCCACCGGCCGCAGTTCCCGTCCGCCGGAAATAAAACGGGAGCGAAAAACCGTCCCGTCCGTTTTGTTCTTTATGCAAAGATAACAATTTATCGGAATAATAAAAATATTCCGCTCCGGAGCCTTTCCCGCGTACGGCGAAAGACCGGATCTGCCGGAAACGTCGGCCTGTTTTCCCCGGAAGCGCTCGTGCGAAAATTCCGCCGCATCCCCCGGCAAAAAATTATTCCGCGCCACAAAACGCAAACAAGAAGCTGCAGATCAGTTAATTATCACAAAACCCCGAATGGGTTAAAAAACGGCGATTAATGATTTTTTTGCGCGATTAACCCGATTTTAACCCATTCATTAACCGACCCCGTTCGATTTTTGATAAAAATACAAAACAAAAGACCGGCGCGTCGGATTTCCGGTCTTTCAAACGTCAATATTTTTAAAATTTTCACTAACCCACTAAATCAACTCTAACCATGAAGCTAAACAAACTCTTGCGAGTCTTTGCGCTTACCGTCATGCTGGGAGGTCTCGCGGCTGCGGGCGGCTCCTGCAGCGACGACAAGACCGAAGGCGGAGGGTCGGGCCGAACGGGTACGGTAACGGGCGTCGTCCTCGACGATATGGACGAACCGATTCCGGACGTCGCCGTGACGGTCTCCGACGTGAACGTGACGACGATTACGGGCGTCAGCGGAACCGCGACGACCGCGGCCGACGGAACCTTTGCCGTGGCCGGCATTCCCGTGGGGACGCACATCGTCTCTTTCTCGAAAAAAGATTACCAGACCGCCGGCGTAACGATCACGGCGGGTTCCTTCAGCGCCGACGACACCGCCCAGGTGAGCGCCAAGCTGGGCTACGCCGCGGCCAAGATCACCGGTACGGTCACCGACGCCAAGACCGGCGGCGGTCCGCTGGCCGGAGTGAACGTCAGCCTGGGCGGCACGTTGCAGACCACCACCGACAACCAGGGTAAATACCTGTTCGAAAACCTCTCGATCGACTCCTACACCCTGACCTTCTCGCTGGCCAACTACACGCCGGTCACCAAGAAGATCGACATCGCCGCCTTCGTCGACGGCACGGCCACTGTCGACATGCAGATGGGCGGCCGGGAACTCCTGCGCGGCCTGACCGCTTTCGACCTCAGGGATGCCGGCAAATGGTATTACAACGAATACCGGGGCGGCAAAGGCAACGGCGGCGGCAAAGTGGACTGGTCGGTGGTATATATGTCCACGCTCGACTTCCGCGGCGCCTGGGAAAACCAGAACGAAGGCGTGACGCTGCAGATCCGCAATTCGGGCGACGACCAGCAAAACCCCGCTGACCTCAAGATGTTCGACTCCTATGTATTCGGCAGCAAACTGATCACCGAAGACAACAAGATTATGACCGTATACCTGCGCACGCACAACGCCACGAGCGACGCGCCCGCGTATTACGGCGTACAGGTCATCGACCTCTCGGCGGCCGAACCCGAAGCCGTGACCGTCGGCGGCGTGAGGACCTACGCTTCGGAAAGCTATTCGGACATCGACTTCGACCTGAGCGACTATGTCGGCAAGGAGGTCGTCATCGCGCTCGGAATCTTCCGCCAGCAGAGCGGCAACTACTGGAAACAGCTCCCCATCCGCCATATCTCGTTCGCAGCCCAAAAGGCAGAGGGCGACAATTACCTTCCCGGACAGGAAGTTCCGGGACTCGAAGGCTGGCACCTGACCTCGGAAACGGTCCGCACGACCATGCCGCACAAACTGAAGTCGTTCACGGGCATCACCCCCTCGGGCGTAGACGTAAGCAAGGACAACAACAAGGGCTATTACGGATGGCGCGGTACGGGGCACATCGCCTCCGAGTGGGCGTTCATGTACGTCAATAAGGACGTCGAGCCGACGCCGAGCGAGGGTTACCTGATCAAGACCCGCAGCGACGCGCCCGTAAACACCACCCTGCCCGAATCCTACTTCTATGCCAAATTCGCCATTGCGGAGGGTAACAACCGCCTGACGTTCCGCACGCGCAACTTCAGCAGTTCGAACTACACCTATTTCAAACTGACGGCGATCAAAGAGGACGGCACAATCACGCACCTCGCGCCCGTCTCGACCACCGCGGACAAGGCGGAAGCCGCGCCCGACGGATGCTGGAAGTTCATCCACGAAAAGGGCGGAGCCGGCTCTCCCAAAGATTACGCGGCGTTCGAATACGACCTCTCGCAGTTCAACGGCGAGAACGTCCTCCTGACCATCGGCGTATTCAAGGGCGCCGACAACCGGGACGAAAACAAACTCGTATTCTACAGCGTGGACATGCATTAATAACCCGCGCCCGACCTCCGCTCACTCCCCGGCACCGGCCGGAAACGGCCCTGCCGGGGAATGAGCCGGAAAGAAGGGCGAAAAAAGAAATAAAAGATGAAAAACATAATTACAGCCGTCTTCTGCTCGCTGCTGCTGGCCGGGGCCTGCAGCAACACCAACGACGTGGAGTACGGCGGGAAAAGACCCGGAATCTACACCCAGGACCTCGCCGAGCAGAACCTGCTCCGGGCGATGGAGATCGTCGACAACGCCGTGGCCAACTATTTCTCGGGCGACGAGATGATTCTGGCCGACAAGTACAATCCCTACACCGGCAACCGGTCGGCGGACAAAGGCAGCATCTGGAAATACACCAGTTCCATCGAGGCGGTAAACGCCGTCATGGAGGGGCTTAAGCTCCGCAAGGAGAACGGCAGCCCGGAGCTTTACGACCGGCACTTCGACCGCTATGCGGGCGTACTGGCCAAACTGTACGACAACGCCGACTACTACCTGGGCACCTACACGCTCGTCTCCTACACCCAGACCAGGGAGTGGACCGTGTACGGCGTGGACCGCAGCGAGAAGGGCAAGGGCATGGCCGAAGTGCAGGGCATCAAGAACGTGTACGACGACCAGCAGTGGCTCATCCGCGAACTGATCGGAGCCTACCGCCTGACCGGCGAGGCGGAATACCTCAAGCAGGCCGAATACCTGACCGAGTATGTCCTCGACGGCTGGGACTGCACGCTCGACGCCGACGGCAACGAACACGGCGGCATCACCTGGGGCCCCGGCTACTCGACCAAACATTCGTGCAGCAACGGCCCGCTGGTAAGTCCGCTGGTATGGCTGCATGAGCTTTACAAGGGCAAATCCGACCAGATCACCTACGGCTACATCAAACCCGACAGGAGCCGCAGCGCCAAGACCGTGAAGAAGAGCGACTACTACCTGGACTTCGCCAGAAAGGTCTACGACTGGCAGAAGACCCACCTGATGCGCGGCGACGGCGTTTACGCCGACATGATGCACAACCCCGGCACCAACCTGAACCCCGGCGACATCGACCTGGGCGAAGGCGTACAGCTCGAAATCGTCAACGGAGTCTACTACCGCAAGCATGCCAGCATGGCCGGCAGCACGGGCGACGCCATCTCCTACAACAGCGGCACGATGCTCTCGGGCGCTGCCGACCTCTACCGCGTGACGGGCGACAACGCCTACATGCAGGACCTCGCCAAACTGACCGCCGACACGTTCCGTTATTTCGCCAAACTCGGAGCCACGCTGCCGGGCTACTACACCTATGAGATCAGCGGCTTCAACGACTGGTTCAACAACGTGCTGATGCGCGGGTACGTAGACGCCGAAGGCGTCGGAGCCGACGCGGCAGCCTGCATCGACTCGTTCCAGAAGAACCTCGACTACGCTTACGAAAACCACGTCTACGGCGGCATGCTTCCCACCAACCTGCTGGTCGGCTGGAACCGCGACCGCGGCAAGAACGACACCGAAGCGCTGTTTACCTTCGCCTTCGCCGCCGAATACGCCGTATTGGCCAAATACGAAATGGAAAAGAACTAACCTTAAGACTTTAGTGTTATGAAGAAACATAATACCGGCATCCGCAAACTGGGCCTCCTGACGATGCTCCTGCTGGCGCCTTTCTGGCTCTGGGCACAAAAACCGGTCTCGGTATCGGGTACGGTGACCGACGGCAACAGCGAACCGATCGTCGGAGCCACCGTCGTCGTCAAAAACACCAATATCGGCACCACGACCGGCCTTAACGGCGAATATGCCATCGAGGCCCCGGCCGACGGAACCCTCCTGATCTCGTTCGTGGGACTCACGCCCCAGGAGGAGAAGGTAAACGGACGCACGCGCATCGACGTGTCGCTGGCCGAAGACAAAACCCTGATCGACGACATCGTGGTGGTCGGATACGGCACGCAGAAGCGCGGCTCGATCACCGGCGCCGTATCGGGCATCAAGGGTTCGGAGATGATCCAGACCAAGAACGAGAACCCGCAGAACATGCTTACGGGCCGCGTCCCGGGCCTGCGCATCTGGCAGAAAAGTTCCGAACCGGGCACCTACAACAGCAGTCTCGACATCCGCGGCATGGGCGCGCCGATGGTCATCATCGACGGAGTTCCCCGCACCACGGAGGATTTCCAGCGGCTGAATGCCAACGACATCGAGGACATCTCGATCCTCAAGGACGCTTCGGCGGCCATCTACGGCGTGCGTGCAGGCAACGGCGTGGTGCTGGTCACCACCAAAAAGGGCAAGGAGGGCCGCGCGAAGGTCTCCTACAGCGGTTCGTTCACCTTCCAGGTGCCGTCGAAGATGCCCAAGCTGGCCGACCCCTTCCAGACCATGACCATCTACAACGAAAAGTCGATGAACAACGTCAACGGCGGCAGCATCGTCTACAAGGAGGAGGATTTCGAAGCCTTCCGCAACGGCACGCGCCGCACGACGGACTGGAACAGCCTGATGTTCTCGGACTTCTCGCCCCAGACCCAGCACGACGTCAGCATTTCGGGCGGCACCGAGAAGGCCCAGTACTACGTCAGCATGGGCTATTTCTACCAGGAAGGCTTCTTCCGCTCGGGCGACCTGAATTACAACAAATTCAACCTGCGTTCGAACATCAGCGCGCAGATCGCCAAGGGCCTGACTTTCGACCTCAACCTCAACGGCATCGCCGACGAACGCCACACCCCCTACACCAGTTCGGTGGACATCATCCGCAACTACTGGCGCCAGGGCGTACTCTCCCCGGCCTATGCCGACCCCGAAAACACGATGCTCAATTACGAAGGCCTCGACCTCGAAGAGAACGCCGTGGCGGAGATGACCTCCGACATTTCGGGCCACCGCAAATACCAGCAGAAGTATTTCCAGTCGTCGGCCACGCTCAACTACGACTTCGGCACGCTGACTCCCGCGCTGCAGGGACTCTCCGTCAAAGGCATGTTCAGCTACGACTACCGCATGGACGACAACGAAATCTACCGCAAGGAGTATTATCAGTACGCATACAATAAAGTAACCGACACCTACGACCAGAAACTCTACAACACCAGTTCTCCCAGCCAGCTGCGGCGACTGCACTACAACAAGCAGCAGCTGCTGGGACAGTTCGTCCTCAACTACGACCGCACGTTCCTCGGCGTCCACAAAGTCGGCGCGCTGGTAGGCTGGGAGGTCCAGAAACGCAAGGGCGACAACTTCTACGCCCAGCGCGACCTGGCTTTCGGCTCCCCGTACCTGATGGCCGGCGTGGACGACAACCAGATCAGCGGCATGTATACCGGCGACAACGACATGTACGAACTGGCGAACGAAGCCCTGATCGGCCGTATCAACTACTCGTACGACAACCGCTACCTCCTGGAAGCGCAGTTCCGTTACGACGGTTCGTCGCGTCTGTCCAAAGGCCACCAGTGGGGCTTCTTCCCCTCGGTATCGGTGGGCTGGCGTCTCTCCGAAGAGCCTTTCTTCAAATCCAGCTCCGCCCTGTCGTTCATCAACCAGCTGAAAATCCGCGCCAGCTACGGCGAGCTGGGCGACGACAGCGCGACGGAATACGCATGGGCTTCGGGCTACACCTATCCCGCGACGGGCGACAACGCCGACAAGGGCTATTACGCCCAGTATGCGCCGGGCTTCATCTTCGGCAACCAATTCATATACGCCGCCAACCCGATGGCGATTCCCAATGAAGGCATCACCTGGTACACTTCGCGCACGCTGGACGTCGGCATCGACTTCGAAGCGTGGAACGGACTGTTCGGCTTCTCGTTCGACTACTTCGACCGCCGCCGCTCGGGGCTCTTCATCCGCCGCGGCGACCTGCCCACGGTCATCGGCGCCACGGCTCCGCTGGAGAACGCCAACAGCGACCGCCAGATGGGTATGGAGCTGGAACTCACCCACCGCAACAAGGTCGGCGACTTCACCTACAATATCAAGGGCATCGCCACGATCACGCGCCGCAAGCACATGAAGGCCGTCGAAAAAGGCCCGTACGGCAACTCCTACGACCGCTGGCGCAACGACAACCTGACCAACCGCTACCAGGGCGTGCAGTTCGGCTACGAATCGGCCGGCCGCTACCAGAACTGGACGGACATCTGGTCCTACCCGATCTACAAGGACCGCGACATCCTCCCGGGCGACTACAAATACCTCGACTGGAACGGCGACGGCGAGATCAACGGACTCGACGAACACCCGTTCGCCTTCGACCAGACCCCGTGGCTGAACTTCAGCCTGAGCTTCGACTGCTCGTACCGGAATTTCGACCTGAGCCTGCTCTTCCAGGGTTCGGCGCTCGGCTCGATGGAGTACAAGGAGCCGCTCTACTCGATCTGGGGCAGCAACGGCGGCGGTACGCTCGAACAGTACACCGACCGCTGGCACCCCACGGACCCCTCGGCGGACCCCTACGATCCGGCGACGGAATGGGTGAGCGGCTATTACGGCTACACGGGACACTACCCGAAAGGCAATTCGGAATTCAACCGCGTAAGCACCTCCTACCTGCGTCTGAAGAGCCTGGAGATCGGCTACACGCTGCCCAAGTTCAAGGGCGTCTCCTCGATGAGCCTGCGCGTATACGCCAACGCATACAACCTCTTCACGATCACGGGCGTGAAGTTCGTCGATCCCGAACACCCCGACGACGATCTGGGCCGCATGTACCCGCTCAACAAAACCTACACGCTGGGCCTGTCGCTCTCGTTCTAGCAAACTTCAAATCCGAAACGTATGAAAAAGACATTTATATTCGCTCTGCTCGGCCTGCTGTTCTGCGCCTCGTGCGTGGACCTGGACATTCCGCCGAAGAACATCATCACCGACAAAGACCTGCTGTCGAACGACTCGGGCATGGAGATCTACATGGCGCGCCTGTACAGCAACATGCCTTTCGAGGACTTCAAGTACATGGCCCAGTGGGGCGTCACGTTCAACTCGTGGCTGGGTTCGATGGGCATCGAGGGCACCGGCGAGGCGCTCAACCGCGACGGCATCTGCACCGCCTTCACCAATGAAGAGACCCCCTACTGGGGCAAGGCGTTTCCCCTGCTGCGCGACGCCAACTACCTGATCGAGAACCTGCCCCGGTTCCGCAGCTCCTACATCGAAGAGACCTACAACGACTACTTGGGACAGGCCTATTTCGTCCGCGCCTTCGTATTCTACGCCATGGCCAAACGCTTCGGCGGCATTCCGCTGGTGACGCATGTCATCCAGTACCCCGCCGAATCGAGTACGCTCGAAGTGCCCCGCTCCTCGGAGGAGGAGACCTGGAACCAAATCCTCGCCGATTTCAACCAGGCGGTCGAACTGCTCAAACCGGTCAGCGCGACGAGCGGCTACGCCAATAAATACGTGGCGCTGGCCTACAAGTCCGAAGCCATGCTCTATGCCGGCTGCGTCGCCAAATACAACCAGACCGTCTCGGGACACCTGACGGGCTTCGGCCAGAAAACCGGCGTGCGCGTGATGGGCTTCGCCGAAAATTCGTGGGAAGCGGCTTCGAAAAAGTACTTCAAAGAGGCTTACCTGGCCGCCCGCAAGGTCATCGGCGACGGCAAATATTCGCTCTATAAGAAGAAATGGGCCGCCAACGATCCCGAAGCGCAGTACCAGAACATGGTGGAGATGTTCAGCGACCTGAGCAGTCCCGAAAACATCTACGTAAAGGAGTACTCCTATCCCACCATGACCCACGGATACGACGCCTACAGCTCCCCGTTCATCTTCCGTGCGCCCCTGGCCTCGGGCACCTGCGCCACGCTCGACTTCCTCGAACTGTACGAGGGCTTCGACCGCTACTCCGACGGAACGGTCCGCGTCACCGACGGCGCGTCGAACACCCAGGGCAACTACCTGATGTACGACAGCCCGCTGGACTTCTTCAAGAACGCCGAACCGCGCCTGCGCGCCTATGTGATCTTCCCCGACGACATGTTCAAAGGGCAGCAGATCGAAATCCGCGCCGGCGTCTACACGGGCGACACGCCCGTCAAGCCGCTGTTCGACGACTACTCTTACGCTTCGGCCGAAACCCGCTACCAGCAGCTGAAGGCCTACACGGACAAACCCAAGACGCTCTACCTCAGCCCGCGCGAAGGCTCCAGCCAGGAGATCGTCACCTACGACGGCAGGCAGATGACCGCCGCCGGAGCCAACGGCCCGTTCTACGACAACGGCGAAGGCTGCCTGACGGGACTCTACGGCCGCAAATGGCTCAACCCCGATCCTTCGTTCCAGCCCGGAGAGGGTAAATCGGCGCAGCCGTTCATCCTGATGCGTTACGCCGACGTGCTGCTCAACGCCGCCGAAGCGGCCGTCGAGCTGGCCCTTGCCGGCGAACCCTCGCCCGACGAGGCCGACCTGCTGCAGGTCGCCACCGACGCCGTGAACGACATCCGCGAACGCGCGGGCGCAGCGCAGCTCGGCGCCAAAATCGCGGCGACCGAAGCGGGCCGCAACATCGTGCGCAAGGAGCGCCGCAAGGAACTCGCCCTCGAACACAAGACCAAGTGGGACCTGCGCCGCTGGCGCGTATGGCACTACGAGAACCGCGACGGTTTCTGGGGTGAGAAACGCGATAAGAACCTCTTCAGCAACGACACGCGTTACCGCTTCCGCGGCCTGTATCCGTTCTTCTCGACCAAGCAGAACAAGTACTTCTTCGACGCCCGCTTCCAGTGGGTAAGCCAGAAGACCTTCGAGTACAAGATCATCGACTATTACTTCGGAATCCCCGGCAACGAGGTGGTCAAAAGTCCGGTGATCGACCAGCAGCCCAACAGATAATGAACGTCAATCCAAAAGAGTACACGGCAATGAAAAAGATAGTATTTTACACCCTCCTGCTCGCATCGCTCTCGCTGGGCGCCTGCGACATGTTCGAGATCGACAATTACGACGAACCGGCCGAAACGCTGCGCGGCGAGGTCGTGGACGCGGCTACCGGCAAACGGGTCCTCACCGACCAGGGCAGCGAAGGCATCCGCATCCGCCTGACCGAGGACAGCTGGGGTCCGAACGCCACGCCCAACGATTTCTACTGCAAATCCGACGGCACGTTCCAGAACACCAAGGTCTTCAAGGGCTTCTACAACATCCGCATCGACGGCCCGTTCATCCCGCTGGTCCGCGAAGACCTGCGCGGCGTGCCCCTGGCCGACGAGACCAAGAACATCAAGATCAGCGGCACCACCGAAGTCCGCTTCGAGGTGCAGCCCTTCCTGAACGTGGAGTTCGTCGGAACGCCTTCGGTCAGCAACGGCAAAGTCTCGGCGCAGGTGCGCGTCACGCGCGCCGTGTCGAAAGACGAGTTCCGTTCGAAGATCGAGCCGATGGGCGACTACGACGAGAATTTCCTCAACATGACCGACATCCAGCTGTTCGTCAGCTACTCGTCGAGCGTGGGCTACCGCGCCCGCGACGAGCGCTGGTCGAACAAGATCGAATACGGCGGCAACGACTTCGACGCCCTGTTCGGCAAGACGGTTTCGATCAAGTCCAACGGCACCATCCCCTCGGGACGCAAGGTCTTCGTCCGTGCGGCGGCCCGCATCAACTACTCGACGCCCAAGGCCGACGGCACGCGCCGCTGGAACTACAGCGAACCGATGGAGGTGATCGTTCCGTAACATCCCGCGTTTAAGGTTCGGAGCCGCCGCCCCGTGCGGGGAACGGCTCCGAATCCTGAACTTTTCCGGCAGGTTATCAGGCCGCTCCCGCAAGGCCGCGGCCTGATTTCTTCCTGCCAATCACCGATTCATAACCTTTTTACTGCAAACCACGCATGAAAAAACAACTGCTGGCCCTCTGCTTCCTGGGACTCGCCCTCCAGCCGCAGCTCGAAGCCCAGCCCCGACAGGACAACGTCAAGACGACGTTCCAGACCTCCCGCGAATGGAGACCCACGATAGACAACAGGGCCGACGCCGCCATGATTTACGGTGTCGGCGGCAACCCTTCCGACCGCTCGAAGCGCGTCCCCTTCGAGGAGCGCGTGCAGTCGTGGCGCGACCGGGGTTACACCGCCCACTTCATGACCGGCATCGCCTGGGGCGAATACCAGGACTACTTCACCGGAGAGTGGGACGGCCGCTGGCATCTGGACGAAGGTCAGGTGCAGCGCAACGGCGACACCATCTGGCACGGACGCTTGGTTCCCTACATCGTCCCTTCGCAGAACTACCTCGACTACCTCAAGGAGCGGCACGTAAAGCGGGTGATCGACGCCGGCATCGACGCGATCTTCATGGAAGAGCCCGAATTCTGGGCCCGCGCGGGTTACAGCGAGGCTTTCAAACGCGAGTGGAAGAAGTATTACGGCTTCGACTGGCGGCCCCAGCACGAATCGCCCGAAAACACCTACCTCTCGAGCAAGCTCAAATACCAGCTCTACTACAACGCCCTGAAGGAGGTCTTCACCTTCGCCAAGGAGTACGGCAAAAGCAAGGGCATCGACGTCAAATGCTACGTGCCGACCCATTCGCTCGTGAACTATTCCCAGTGGATGATCGTCAGCCCCGAAGCGAGCCTGGCCTCCCTGCCCTGCGTGGACGGCTACATCGCGCAGGTGTGGACCGGGACCTCGCGCGAACCCAACTTCTTCGACGGCAAACGCCGCGAACGGGTCTTCGAGACCGCATTCCTCGAATACGGCTCGATGGAGTCCATGACCGCCCCCACGGGCCGCAAGATGTTCTTCCTCACCGACCCGATCGAAGACTGGCCGAGGGACTGGGCCGACTACAAACGCAACTACCAGGCGACCTTCACGGCCCAGCTGCTCTACCCCCAGATCGCCGACTACGAGGTCATGCCGTGGCCCGAGCGCATCTACGAGGGGCTTTACCGCACCAGCCCCGACAGCGACGAAAAGGAGCGCATCCCGCGCCACTACTCGACCCAGATGCAGGTGATGATCAACTCCCTGAACAGCATGCCCGCCACGCATACACAGGTATCGGGGTCGCAGGGCGTCAGCGTCCTGATGGCCAACTCACTGATGTTCCAGCGCTTCCCGACGCACGCCGGATACGAAGATCCCCAGCTGGCCAATTTCTACGGACAGGCCCTGCCGCTGCTCAAGCGCGGCGTCCCCGTCAAAACGGTCCATATCGAGAACCTCGGCTACGAAAAGGCGCTTGCAGACACGAAAGTCCTGCTGATGTCCTATTCGAACATGAAGCCCCTCGAAGCGCAGGCCCACGCCCACATCGCGCGCTGGGTCAGGGCGGGCGGCACGCTGGTTTACAGCGGCCGTGACGACGACCCGTTCCAGACCGTGCAGGAGTGGTGGAACACCGGCGGCAACGCCTATGCCGCCCCCGCCGACCACCTCTTCGAACAGATGGGCATCCCGGCCGCCGCCCCCGAAGGGGAGTACCGTTACGGGAAGGGCACGGTCCGCATCCTGCGCGCCGATCCCAAGGAGTTCGTGCTGACCGCCGGCGGCGACGGCCGCCTGATCGACGCCGTGAAGCGGCTCTACGAAGAGAAGGCCCGCGCCGGAAAGCTGGAATTCAAGAACAGCTTCTACCTCCGACGGGGCGTCTACGACCTCATAGCCGTGCTGGACGAAAGCGTGAGCGGCGAACCCTATGTGATCGAGGGCGAGCTGATCGACCTGTTCGATCCCGCGCTGCCCGTCTGCACCTCCCGTACCGTCCGTCCGGGCGAACAGGCGCTCCTGCTCGACGTCGGCCGGGTGAAAAACAAGCGGCAGCCGCAGATCCTCGCCGCCGCAAGCCGGGCTTACGATGAGAAGAGCGACAAACACTCCTATTCGTTCGTGGCGAAAAGCCCCGTGAACACGACCAACGTCTCGCGCGTGCTGCTGCCCGCCCAACCCATGAGCGTCACGGTGAACGGCGAGGAGAAACTGAACGAAAACGCCTGGGACGCCCGCACCCGCACCTACCTGCTCCAATTCGAGAACGACCCCGACGGCGTCGCGGTGCGTTTCGCCTGGTAAGTCCCGGCAGAACGGCAGACAATCACCCAATAATAAACATAACCGAACAACAATCAGTTTCCGATGAAGAAAACATTTTTAATGCTGCTGCCCCTGCTCGGCCTCGTCTCGTGCGGCGGGCCGGGTGCGGCGGACTGCGAAGTCGTGAAGAACGACCTGAGGGCCCCGGCCTACCCGCTGGTGACCATCGACCCCTACACCAGCGCCTGGTCCATGACCGACAACCTGTACGACGGCTCCGTGAAACACTGGACCGGCAAGGACTTCCCGCTGATCGGCGTGCTGAAAGTCGACGGCGTCCCCTACCGGTTCATGGGCACCGAGGACCCGGAGATGCAGCCCATAGTCCCCACCTCGCTCCAGGGCGAGTGGCGCGGACGCTACACGACCGACCGGCCTGCGGGCGACTGGACGTCGCCGGATTTCGACGATTCCAAGTGGAAAACCGACCGCGGCGCCTTCGGCACCAGGATCAACGAGCCGACCGCCAAAACCGACTGGACGACCGAGCGCATCTGGGTGCGCCGGAGCGTCACACTGGACGAAGCCCCCGGCGAAAAACCGGTCTGGCTGGAGTTCTCCAACGATGACGACGCCGTGTTCTACATCAACGGCCGCGAAGTCTACAGCACGGGCGCGACCTGCAACAAGAACGTGCTGGTGAAGCTTCCCGCCGAAGTTTCGAAAACCCTCTGCAAGGGCGAGAACCTGATCGCCGCCCAGTGCTGGAACCCGGTCGGCAACGGCCTGCTGGACTTCGGCCTGCTGGTGCAGAAGGAGCTGCACACGACGCTTGAAAAGACCGCCGTGCAGACCTCCGCCGACGTGCAGGCGACGCAGACCCACTATACGTTCACCTGCGGCGGGGTCGATCTCGGGCTGACCTTTTCCGCCCCGCTCTTCCTGGACGACCTCGCCCTGCTGAGCCGTCCGGTGAATTACCTGACCTACCGCACGACCTCCAACGACGGCAAACCGCACGTAGTGCAGCTCTACATCGAAGCTTCGCCGCGCTGGGCGCTCGACCAGCCCTACCAGGAGTCGGTGAGCGAATGTTTCGAGGAGGACGGACTGCTGCTGCTCAAGTCGGGCAGCAAGGAACAGCCCGTGCTGGCCAAGCGCGGCGACGACCTGCGCATCGACTGGGGCTACTTCTACCTGGCCGCCGGGAAGGAAAACACCACCTGCGGCGTAGGCTCCAGCGACGAACTGCGCACCGCTTTCATCAACGGCACGACCGTCGGCAAACCGGGTCCGGCCGAGAACGCCGCGGGCAAAATGGCCCTCACGCGCAATCTGGGCGAAGTGACCGAGGCCTCGGGCAAAATTATGATCGGTTACGACGACCTCTATTCGATTCAGTATTTCGGCGAGAACCTGCGCCCCTACTGGAACCGCAGGGGCGACCGGACCATCGTCGAAGAGTTCCGCGCCGCCGACAGGGAGTACGAACAACTGCTCAGGCGCTGCTATGCCTTCGACCGGGAGCTGATGCGCGAGGCGGCCAAAGCCGGCGGTAAGAAGTACGCCGAACTCTGCGCCCTGGCCTACCGCCAGTCCATCGCGGCCCACAAGCTGGTCGAATCCCCCGACGGCGAACTGCTCCTGCTCTCGAAGGAGAACGACAGCAACGGTTCGGTCGGCACCGTGGACATCACCTACCCCTCGTCCCCGCTGTTCCTCTACTACAACCCCGAACTGGCGAAGGCCCTGATGAACCACATCTTCCACTACAGCGAAAGCGGCCGGTGGACCAAGCCCTTCCCGGCCCACGACGTGGGCACCTATCCGCTGGCCAACGGCCAGACCTACGGCGGCGACATGCCGATCGAGGAGGCGGGCAACATGCTGGCCGTGACGGCCGCCGTCTGCGCCATGGAGGGCAGCGCGGCCTATGCCGAGAAGCACTGGGACACGCTGACCACATGGACCGACTACCTCGTCCGATACGGTCTCGACCCCGAAAACCAGCTCTGCACCGACGACTTCGCGGGCCACTTCGCCCACAATGTGAACCTCTCGGCCAAGGCGATTGTCGGCATAGCCTGCTACGGCCGTATGGCCGAAATGCTCGGCAAACGGGAGACAGCCGAGAAATACACCGCCAAAGCCCGCGAAATGGCGCAGGAGTGGATGCGGATGGCCGACGACGGCGACCACTACCGCCTGACGTTCGACAAGCCCGGCACCTGGAGCCAGAAATACAACCTCATATGGGACAAACTGCTCGGACTCGGCATCTTCCCGCAGGAGGTCCCGCAGAAGGAGATCGCCTACTACCTCACCCGCCAGAACCGCTACGGCCTGCCGCTCGACAACCGCGAGACCTACACCAAGGCCGACTGGATCGTCTGGACCGCCACGCTGGCCGACGACAAGGCAACCTTCGAGCGGTTCATCGACCCGCTGCACCTGTTTATGAATGAGACCGTGGACCGTCTTCCGATGTCCGACTGGGTCTTTACGGACAAACCCAACCGCCGCGGCTTCAAGGCCCGCGCGGTCGTCGGAGGTTATTATATCAAAATGCTGGAATCGAAATGCAAATCCAACTAAAAGGCCTCTCCGCCCTGCTGGCCGGACTGCTGCTGCTCCCGGGCGGCAGGGCCGCGGCCGGGGAGCCTGTGGACTACGTCAGTCCGCTGGTCGGCACGCAGTCCAAATTCGAACTCTCGACGGGCAACACCTACCCGGCCGTCGCCCGGCCGTGGGGCATGAACTTCTGGACGCCCCAGACCGGCAGGATGGGCGACGGCTGGACCTACACCTATACCGCCGACAAAATCCGGGGATTCAAGCAGACCCACCAGCCCTCGCCGTGGATCAACGACTACGGCCAGTTCGCCATCATGCCCGTCACTTCGGGTCCCGTGTTCGGCGAAGAGGAGCGCGCCAGTTGGTTCTCCCACAAGGCCGAGACGGCCAAGCCCTATTATTACGGCGTCTACCTGGCCGACCACGACGTTCTGGCCGAACTCACGCCCACCCGGCGCGCCGCGATGTTCCGCCTGACCTTCCCCGAGCGGGACCGCTCCTATATCGTCGTCGATGCTTTCGATCAGGGTTCTTATGTCCGCATCATTCCCGAACAGAACCGCATCGTCGGCTACACGACCAAAAATTCGGGCGGCGTGCCCGACAACTTCCGCAACTGGTTCGTCATCGAGTCGGACACCCCGTTCGAATACCGGGCTGCCGTCGCCGACGGACGGCTGCTCGAAGACGCCGACCGGGCCGAGGCCGGCCATGCGGGCGCCGTGGTGGGATTCCGCACCGCAAGGGGCCAGCAGGTCGTCCTGCGGGTCGCCTCGTCGTTCATCAGTCCCGAACAGGCCGAGCTGAACCTGCGCGAGCTGGACGGCAAGTCGTTCGACCGGCTCGCCGGCGAGGGCCGCGACCGCTGGAACGAGGTGCTGGGCCGCATCCGGGTCGAAGACGACGACACCGACAACCTGCGCACGTTCTATTCGTGCCTTTACCGTTCGTTGCTCTTCCCGCGCGACTTCTCGGAGATCGACGCCGCGGGCAACCGCGTCCATTACAGCCCCTACAACGGCGAGGTGCGTCCCGGCTACATGTTCACCGACACCGGGTTCTGGGACACGTTCCGCTCGCTGTTCCCGCTGCTGAACCTCGTCTATCCCGAGATGAGCGCCCGCATGCAGGAGGGACTGGTCAACGCCTACCTCGAAAGCGGTTTCCTGCCCGAATGGGCCAGTCCCGGACACCGCGGCTGCATGGTGGGCAACAACTCGGCTTCGGTCGTAGCCGACGCATGGATCAAGGGACTGCGCGGCTATGACGTCGAAAAACTCTGGGAGGCCCTCCTGCACGGCGCCAACAGCGTCCATCCGCAGGTCTCCTCGACCGGACGTCTGGGCTGGGAGCATTACAACCGGCTGGGCTACGTGCCCTACGACGCGGGCATCCATGAAAACGCCGCCCGGACGCTCGAATACGCCTACGACGACTGGTGCATCTATACCCTGGGCAAAGCGCTGGGCAAGCCCGAAAGCGAAATCGCGGTCTACAGGGAGCGGGCGATGAACTACCGCAACCTGTACGACCCCGAAAGCGGCCTGATGCGGGGCCGCAACGCCGACGGAGAGTTCCAAAGCCCGTTCAGCCCGCTCAAATGGGGCGGCGCCTTCACCGAGGGCAACAGCCTGCACTACACCTGGTCGGTATTCCACGATCCGGCGGGACTCGCCGGCCTGATGGGCGGTCCGGAGAAGTTCACCGACAAGCTCGACGGGATCTTCAACATCCCGCCGCTGTTCGACGACAGCTATTACGGCTTCCCGATCCACGAAATCCGCGAAATGCAGGTGATGAACATGGGCAACTACGCCCACGGCAACCAGCCGGTCCAGCACATGATCTACCTCTACAACTGGGGCGGACAGCCGTGGAAAGCCCAATACTGGACGCGCGAGGTGATGGACAAACTCTACAGCGCGGCGCCCGACGGCTACTGCGGCGACGAGGACAACGGCCAGACTTCGGCCTGGTATGTCTTCTCGGCGCTCGGGTTCTACCCCGTATGCCCCGGCTCGGACCAATACGTGCTGGGATCGCCGCTCTTTAAAAAAGCGGTCGTCCGGCTTGCGAACGGCAACCGGATCGAAATTACGGCTCCGGACAACAGCCCCGCCAACCGGTATGTGAAAGCCATGACCGTCAACGGCCGGAAATACACGAAAACCTACCTGACGCACGGCACCCTGACCGGCGGAGCGAAGATCGGCTACAAAATGTCCTCCCGGCCCGACACCCGGCGGGGCACCGGCCGGGAGGACCGGCCCTACTCGTTTTCCGACGAAAAATAGAACCGCTTCCGCAACCTGACGCAGGCATTACTCCGGGATCCGAATCCCGGAGTAATTTTTTAGCCCTTATCCGCCGATTTCAGGGCAAAAAGTTATGTATTAAAATGAAATAGCACAAGAATACTTACAATCTGTAAGTTCAAGCAGGGCAAAAACAACCATATCGGCACATTATTTCCCGTTTCAGCCTAATTTAATGTCCGAAAAGTCCTTTCAAACCACTTTCAAGGCGCCTTATTCCATGCAGACCGGGATTAACAAAATTAAAGAAATTGTTATTTTTTCTCAATTCCGGGGTCAAAAAACCCTGTTCCGGGAAATATTTTGCTGTTTTTTTGCAGCTTCCTAAAACCGGACAATAAATAAGCAGTATTTTATAAAATATATTAAAAAATACAGCCTTTCCTGTGGCTCACACCCTTTCTCCCTCCCGGCTCCTGGCTCCGGAACAGAGTACCCGGCTGCTCGAATAATAATAAAATTTCAAAATAAGCGAACCTGTTTTTACATTTTTATAAAAATATTTTGAACATTATTCAACCCAATAGCAACAAATCAAAACAAAATCTTAAGTTATTAATTACGAACCGAATACACTACGAAAACACACAAAACAAACTACCGAAACAGGCTTTTTAAGGTAACCCGGCTTACATTTCGTCTATTTTGAATATTTGGCAAATTCATTTTAATTATTTTTCTTTGTCGCGTAAGAAAGTATCATCCACTTATGCAAAAAACGAAACTTCTACTCAACATTCTTGCACTTTTCCTTTGTATCCTACCGGCTGTGTCTATGGCTCAGGGGGGGGGAAACGTGACCGTCAGTGGCATCGTCACCTCGGCGGATGACAAGCAACCCCTGATCGGGGTCAACGTGATTTCCGGAGCCACGAGCGGCGTGAGTACGCTGGCCGACGGCACCTACCGGATAGTCGTCTCGGCAGGGACCACGCTCACCTACCAGTACATCGGCTACAAGCCGGTCGAATTTACGGTTCCCGCGGGCCAAAGCGCCGTCACCTACAACGTCGCGCTGCAGAGCGATTCGCAGACGCTCGACGATGTGGTGGTAATCGCCTACGGCGTCCGCAAAAAGGGCACCATCGCCGGTTCGGTATCGACCGTCAAGGCCGAAAAGATCGAGAACACCCCGACGGCCGCCTTCGACCAGGCCCTTCAGGGTCAGGTCCCGGGACTTTCGGTTCTCTCCAACACCGGAGAACCGAGCGCGGCGGCAGTCATGGCCATCCGCGGCACCAACTCGATCAACTCGGGCACCTCGCCGCTCTACATTCTGGACGGCGTCGCCATTTCGAGCAGGGACTTCAACACCATCAACCCCTCCGACATCGAAAGCCTTTCGGTCCTCAAGGACGCTTCGTCCACCTCTATATATGGTGCGCGCGCGGCGAACGGCGTGGTCGTCATCACGACCAAACGCGGCCGCATGGCCGACCATGCGAAGATCAACTACCGCATGCAGCTCGGTTTCTCGCAGATCGCCTACGGCAACTGGGACCTGATGAACACCTCGGAGCGCATCCAGTATGAGAAGGAAATCGGCCTGACCGACGGCAAGAACTACAACGTACTCGCCAAAACCGACGTCAACTGGCTCGACGAGGTCTTCAGCAACGCCGCATTGCTCCAGAACTACGAACTTTCGGTCTCGGGCGCCAGTGAAAAGACCAACTACTATGTATCGGGCGGCTATTACAGCCAGGACGGTACGGCGGTAGGTTCGGCCTTCGAGCGTTACTCGATCCGCGCCAACGTCGAGCAGCGGGCCGCCAAGTGGCTCAAGCTGGGCACCAACACGATGATGAACTATCAGGAGATCGAGAAGGCCAACGAAGGGGAATACACCCTGACCACGCCCATCTCGGCCGCACGGTTCATGCTTCCCTACTGGAATCCCCACCGCGCCGACGGCTCGCTCGCATCGATCAACGACGGCAGCTGGAAAGGCGAGGGGCAGAACCCGCTCGAATGGCTCAAGAACAACCCCGTATCCTACAAGAAATACAAGCTTCTCTCCACGATCTTCGCCGAAGCGACTCCGATCGAGGGACTTACGCTCCGTTCGCAGTTCGGCGTCGATTTCTCGCACACCACGGCGCGCGGCGTCTCCTACCCGAGCTACGCCCCCAACCTCGGTTTGGGTCTGGCACAGCGCAATTCGACCGACGGGCTGAGCCTCTCGGTCACCAACACGATCACCTACCAGTTCAACATCGACAACAAACATGCCTTCACCTTCCTGGCGGGACAGGAGGGCGTCGATTACAGGTACGAGGATTTCACCCTGCAGACCCGGGATCAGAACAACGATAAACTGGTCAATATCTCGTCGGCCCCGCGCGCTTCCAGGTGGAGCGACACCACCGACGACAATTACGCCTACCTGTCGTTCTTCGGACGCGCCGAGTACAGCTACTCGGACCGCTACTACGCCGACTTCTCGCTGCGCGCCGACGGTTCTTCGCGTTTCGGCGCCTCGAACCGCTGGGCAGGATTCTGGTCCGTGGGTTTCATGTGGAATCTGCGCAACGAAAAATTCATGGAGAACTCCCGCCGCTGGCTGACGCTGGCGCAGGTCGCCGTCAGCACCGGTACTTCGGGCAACTCGGAGATCCCCAACTACGAACACCTCGCACTGGTGACCGGCGGGCAGAACTATTTCGGCAACGCCGGCATCGCCCCCACCCAGCCGGGCAACGAAGAGCTGGGCTGGGAGAAGCTCTGGACGACCAACGTGGCCCTGCACCTGGGTTTCTGGAACCGGCTCAACGCGGATATCGAGTTCTACAACAAAAAGACCTCCAACATCCTCATGCAGGTTCCCGAATCCTATGCCAACAAAGGTTTCGGCTACTATTGGAGCAATGTGGGCGGCATGGTCAACCGCGGCGTCGAACTTAGCCTTTCGGCCGCCGTCGTGCAGTCCAAGGATTTCCTGTGGAGCGTCAACGCCAACTTTTCCTACAACAAGAACAAGATCACCGAACTCTATAACGGCGTCAAGGAGTACGAACTTTCGTCCACCAACACCAAATGGGTCGTGGGACACTCCGTCGGCGATTTCTACATCAACCGTTTCGCCGGCGTCAATCCGGCCAACGGCGACGCCCTGTGGTACACCAAGGACGGCGAGCTGACGACCGAACTCCGCGACGAAGACAAAGTCCTGCTCAACAAAAACTTCAACGCTCCCTGGCAGGGCGGCTTCGGCACGACGCTGGCCTGGAAAGGGCTTTCGCTCTCGGCGCAGTTCGCATGGGTCGCCGACCGCTGGATGATTAACAACGACCGCTTCTTCGACGAATCGAACGGCCGCTTCGTCTCCTACAACCAGTCGAAACGCCTGCTCAACCGCTGGAAGAAACCCGGCGACATCACCGACATTCCGCGCCACGGCGTCTACACCGAGTTCGACGACCGGCTGCTGGAGGACGCTTCGTTCCTGCGCCTGAAGAACCTCATGCTGAGCTATACCTTCCCGCAGGAGTGGCTGCGCCGCACACGCTTCATCGGCGGCCTGAAAGTCTACGCACAGGCCCAAAACCTGTTTACCTTCACCCGGTTCACGGGTCTCGACCCCGAAGGAACGAACAACATGTACCAGGCGCAGTATCCTATGGCCCGGCAATTCACCTTCGGACTCGACTTAACATTCTAAAACGGGACTATGAACATGTTACGCAATATAAAACTCTATCTTTCCGCCTTTGCGGCCCTTGTCCTCGCCACCTCGTGTCTGGACAAATACCCCGAATCCGCCATCCCCGAAAAGGATGCCATGAAGACCTATGCGGACGCCGAGCAGACCCTCACGGGCATCTACTCTTCGCTGATGAGCAGTTCGCTTTTCAGCGGCCGGCTCACGCTGCTGCCCGACATCCAGGCCGACCTGGCATATGCCGTCGAAGGCAACACCAACCAGTTCGGCACCTTCTGGCGCTGGGACATCCGCCCGACCGACCTCGACCTCGAGGCCGTCTATGCAGACCTTTACACCGTCATCAGCCGCTGCAACTTCTTCCTTGAGCGCATCGACGAAGTCATAAAGAACGAGATCAGCGACGACAACCTCGAAGACCTCGAAGAATACACGGGTCAGGTCTACACCATCCGCGCGCTCTGCTATTCGGAACTGCTGAAAAGCTACTGCAAGGCTTACGATCCCGCCACCGCCCAATCGGAACTGGGCATGGTTATCCGCACCAAATACTCCACGCCGGAACCGATCCGCCGCGCGTCGCTGTACGACTCCTACCAGTTCGTACTCGACGATCTGGAGCAGGCCGAGAAACGTCTCAACAAGGACGAGGACGCCTACAGCAACGAGTACATCACCTCCGCAGCCGCCCAGGCGCTGCACGCCCGCGTGGCCCTCTACATGCAGGACTGGGACAACGCCATCAAATACGCGAGCATCCTGATCGACGAGAAGAAAAACACCTTCAAACTGGCCGACGCCAAGACCAAGTACAACGCCGACTACACCTTCTTCGACTACATGTGGGCGTACGACCTGGGTTATGAAGTCATCTGGCGCATCGGTTTCACGGAAACCTCCTACGGCGGTTCGCTCGGGTCGGTGTTCCTGAATTTCAACAAGGACTTCACCTACTACTACCCCGACTACGTCCCGGGAACCGATGCGCTGAACCTTTACGCCGAGGCCGACCTGCGTTATTCGGGATACTTCGCCGGCAAGGAACAAGGCATCACGATCGGCTATACCAACGGACTGGACTGGCCCCTGCTGGTGAAATATTACGGCAACCGCAACTTCGTCAGCAAGATGATCTTCCACGTCTCGATGCCCAAGCCGTTCCGCCTGGCCGAGCAGTACCTGATCCGCGCCGAAGCCTATTGCCGCAAGAACGACTTTTCGAAGGCCAGCAACGACCTCACGGCGCTGCGCAAAATGCGCTACTCCTCGGGCGGCGCGCTGAACGTCTCGAAAAACAACTGGCTGAGGAACATCTCCGACGAGCGCGTGCGCGAACTCTACATGGAAGGCTTCCGCCTGCAGGACCTCAAACGCTGGGGCAAGGAGTACGCCGACATCAACGGCGGTTACAGCATCCGGCGCAAGCCGCAGTCGTGTACGCAGCCCGAAGGCAGCTCGCTCAAGATTACCGCCGACAATCCGCTCTTCGTATGGCCGATTCCCCAGCACGAGCTGGAGTCTCCCGGCTCGGAGATTCTGCCCAACGAAAGCAACCGATAGCAACAACGAACAGACCATAAACAATGAAACAAATTATCACGGTTTTATTTGCAACGGGATTCCTCGCAGCCCTTTTCACCGGCTGCAAGGAGGAATACAAGACCTATTCGGACCGGGAGTTCGTCATGTTCGCCGACACTGCGGCGACTTACGTCGTGCTTCAGGATCAGGAGTACTTCTCGGTCCCCGTCACTTCGACCGTCGCGTGCGATTACGACCGCACCTTCGGCGTGGAGATCATCGACAAGGGCAGTAACGCCATCGAAGGGCTGCACTACGCCCTGCGTTCGAACACCATCACCATAAAGGCCGGCCAGCGCGCCGCCAACGTCGAGGTACACGGCCGGTACGACAACATCGAACCGACCGACTCGCTGGGCTTCATCCTCAAACTGGTCATGCCCGAGCAGGTCGACTGGGACCTCTACCACGACCGGACCAAGGTCGTGATGATGAAGAGCTGCCCGTACGACATCAACGACTTCACGGGCTGGTGCGTGGTGACCTCGCTCTTCCTCAACCAATACCCCGGTATCGAGAACACCAGCATCCAGCGGCTCATCCGCACCGAGAAACACCCCACCGAGCAGAACATGATCATCCTCCACGACTGGCTCTTCTCGGGTTACGACGTGACGATCCGTCTCGATCCGAGCGATCCGGCCGAACCGACGGTGACCATGGACAAGAACCAGATACTGGCCGACGAAGGTTCGGTCTTCGGACAGATTCTCGGCGACGACAAGATTCTGGTCACCAACAGTCCGCTCTACGACTCTTACTTCAACTCGTGCCAGAAATACGTCACGCTGTGGATCAAGGTCCATGTCGAGAACATGGGCGTGAACGTCGGTCTGGTAGGCCACTTCTACAACATCATCGAGTGGGTCAGCGACGAAGAAGCCGACCGTCTCCAACGTGAAGAAGGCATGAAACCGGGCGGAGTCATCACGCCTCATGCGCTCTAAATCCATTAAAGCAGAAAAAGAAAAGAAATATGAAAAGGCACTATTTACACTTGGTGATGTCGCTGTTCCTGGGAGCATGTCTGACGGCCGCTTCGTGTTCCGATTCGGATAAGGAGATCAAAGCCCCCACGCCCAACTTCCCCGAAATGACCTCCCCGACCATCGGAGCCGGAGAGACCTGCACGATCGAAATCGACCCCAACCAGAATTGGGAGGTAAGCATCCCGACCGCTACCGCCGCATGGTTCTGGATTGAGGACGGAACGCAGAAAGTCTGGACCCGGCGCGGCAGCGCAGGCCCGGCCCAAATCGTCATCGGCGCCGCCGAACTGGAAGAGTTCGACGACAACCGCGTCTGCGAAGTGACCATGACCATGGGCGGCCAGAGCAAAGTCATCGCCACGATCACCCGCGGCACGCTCGACCGCGGCTTCAGTCTGCGCACCTGCCAGCTGGACGAGTACGGCGACTTTATATACAACCCCAACAGCACCGAAACCGGGCTGACTTATTTGTACAATACCGATCCCGCCGAAGGCATCGCCCTGACCTGGCCCGAAGGCCGCACCGGATTTTCGATGCCGATTCTGGTGGACGGCAACTTCCAATGGGTCCTCAGCAAACTGCCGGAGTGGCTTGAAGTCCCGGCGAAAACCATCGGTGAACCGGGCGCCAAACTCGAACTGCGCCTGCTGGGCGACGCTTCGCGCTACCCGCTCGACGGCGCCGAGGATACGCTGGTATTCACCGACAAGTCCAACGCGGAAGTGACTTACGAGATTCCGATCTCGATTCCGGCCTGCCGCGACATCTTCTCCGTCAGCGGACTGAGCGCCGAAACCAAATTCAACGCCAAAGCCGAATACTTCAACAGCATGAACGGCGATTGGGTTCCGGGCAATGCCATGGGCAGCATCCAGAGCATCAAAGGCGCGAAATTATTCCTCTTCTCGGAGGTCACGCAGCAGTGGGGCGATCCCTACCTGAGCGCCGAAGCCGAGGACGTCAAATGGATTCTGCTGACCGAAAAACCGTGGGACGACACCCCCGGCAGCGATGTCGTGCAGTCGCGTTCGATCACGGTCGGCGTGACTGAGAACGGCGGCGACGCCCGCAAGGCGATCCTGCTGGCGCTGCCCTCCGCTGTCGCCGAGACGATCTCCGATCCCAACGAGCTTATCGACATGGATATCCGCGACGAATACAAACAGTATATCGTCACCACCATCAACCAGGAGGCCTATCCCGGCTCCATCACGGCAAACAACCCCTCCGGCATGACCGAGATCGGCGCCGCATTCGAGAAACTGCCGGCCAACGACTGGAACATCGGCGAATTCGGCGTCAAAGACGGCTACAAGCTCATCTATACGAAAGAGTGGTCGAACGATCCCGAATCGACACTGACCGTAGACCGCGAATATACCGACATCGCCTACTTCGACTACGACCTGCAGCCCATGAGCAGCGAGGAGAGCTGGCTCTCGGTACGCAAGACGGCGGAAGGAATCATCATCGACATGGATCCCTCCAAAGACAAGTGCGGCGACAACTCGATGGCAAACGAGGGCATCGCCCACATGGGCTTCATCGTCTTCTCCGATGCCGACGGACGGTTCGCGCTCATCCAGAGCATCTACGACGAGAATTACCCGATCGGCGGTGGCGGCGACGGCTTCGAAGTGAAGTTCGCCATGCCCGACCTGGTGAGCGGCGCGACGCTGGTCGAGATCACCAAGGAGAACTACGAAACGGTCGCAGGCGGCAACACGGACCTGCTCGCCTCGTTCGCCGAGAACCTCGGCATGGGAGTCCCGCAGTACATGCTGACCTACACCTCGGCCGAACCTTCGAACGCCGTACTGGAAGTCTCGCCCTACCAGCAGATCATGCTCATGCCGATGTCGGGCGCCGAGTGGCTCGACTACGAACCCATGTCCGAGACGCAGATTCTGGTCTCCATGGCCAAACCCGAAGCGGAGCAGGCTCCCTACGGCATGCTGCAGTTCATGGACGGCAGCTGGAACATGAAATGCATCGTTTACTGTATGCCCGCGTTCTAAACACCACCCACACGACAGGTCCCCGCTCGCAGGGGCGGGGTCCTGTTCTATACGACTATAATTTATGGAGAATATACAGACCAGGTTTTTAGATATGAAACTTTTAAAAATTTCCGTAGCGGCGATCTTCGCACTGGCAGCGGCGTTCATCGGCGGATGTTCCGACGACGAAGGCATCGACAACCGCGATCTCGATTACGGATACGTCCAGTTCAAATTATATAAGGAGGCGTCCTACGATGCCGTCAGCCGGGCGCAGAAACCCCAGCTCGACTACCTTTACGAAGCCAGCAAGGTGCAGGTGTCGCTCGACTACAACGGCACGACCGTCACCCAGACGCTGACGCTCACGGCCTCCGACAAGGAGAGCGCCGAGTTCGGCCTGCGCAGCGAGAAACTCCGGCTGCTGACGGGGTCGTACCGGATCATCACCTTCTCGCTCTACGACGCGAACGACGAACTGATCTACAACGGCATGCCCCTCGAAGACCAACTTGTCGTCGAAGCCGGCGGCCTGAAGGTCCACGACCTGACCGTCGATGTCGAACCGCGCGGAAAAGTGCGCTTCACCATCAGCAAGGACCTTTCGGACTTCACCGAGACGCCCGCAACCCGTGCGGCAGACCGGCAGTACACCTTCGACGAGATCGCCTTCATCGACCTGACCGTAAAGCACGGTGTGACCAACGAGCTGACGACCTTCAAGATGCTGCCCACGAAATTCTCGATCCACTTCGACGAGGACGACGACACGTTCGGCTACCAGACCTCGTCGCTCAAGTGCGACACGTTGCTTTCGCTCAAGGCAGGCAGCTATAAAATGATGAAGTACGAAGCGTACGACAAAAACAAGCTGCTGCTGGAGACCAACAAACGCCCCAAGAACCTCGACTTCGTCATCGAGGACAACAAAACCACCGAAGCCAAGGTCGGCGTCACGCTCTACGAGGCCGACGAGTATATCCGCGACTACTACGCGCTGTACGAAATCTGGAAGGCGCTCGACGGCCCCAACTGGTATTTCTCGGGCGAAAACTACCCCGAAGGCACCAACTGGGACTTCAACAAGGACCCCGACCTGTGGGGCATCCAGCCCGGCGTGGAGGTACACTCCAACGGCCGCGTGGCGAAAATTACGCTCAGCGACTTCGGATTCCGGGGCCACCTGCCGGCGGCCATCGGCCAGCTCACGCAGCTGATCGAGCTTTACCTGGGTTCGCACAACGACGCCAACCTGCTCGAATACGACCCTTCGATCGCCCCCGACAAGAGCCTGAGCGAGCGGAAGCGCACCCGCATGGAGCGCAACAAGGAGTTCCTCCGCCTGATCCACACGCCGACGCAGACCTCCGAGCCGATCGCCCGCGCCCTCAAAGAGCATAACATCTCTATTCCGGCCATTTCGCTCTACGAGGAGAATTACACCGAGGACGAGATCATCGACCGGAAAACCGGACTTCAGAAGCGCATCCGTCCCTACGACGTGGTACACGGCAAGCTGACCAACGGTCTGAAGTCGATTGACCCGGCCATCGGCAAGCTCGAAAAACTCGAATACCTGTTCATCGCCAACGGCGAACTGGAGACGCTGCCCGAAGAGCTGGCCAACCTCAAGTCGCTGACCGACGTCGAGGTGTACAACTGCCCGAAGATGACCCAATTCCCGATGGCGCTCGCAAAGCTTCCGGAGATGATTTCGCTCAACATCGCCAACAACTCGCAGTGGTCGCCCGAAGAGATCTACAAAGGTCTCGACGCCATCGCCAACGGTCCCTCGAAAGAGAAGCTCCAGATTCTTTACGTTCGCGGCAACAAGCTCAAAGAGGTTCCGGAATCCTTCAGCAACCTGAAGAAGATCGGCCTTCTGGACCTGGCCCAGAACCAGATCGAGACGATCCACCCCTTCGGCAAGGAGGTGGCTCCCGTGCAGTTCTTCCTCGACAACAACAAACTTACGTCGCTTCCGACCGATGCGAACGGGCTTTTCTGCACCATAGACGACATGGAGTCGTTCTCGGCGACCTACAACAAGTTCACCAAGTTCCCCAACATCTTCTCGGCCAAGAACAAGTTCACCATCAAATCGGTAGACTTCTCCTACAACGAAATCGACGGATTCGAAGGTGAAGACGACGGCACGTTCAGGGGCCTGAACATCGAACAGTTCACACTCGCGGCCAACCGGCTCACGAAGTACCCCAAATGCCTCGGCGCCACCAACTCGTTCGTGGCCTACATCATCCTGCGCGGCAACAACATCGACGAAGTTCCCGAAGGATCGTTCTCGGGCAAGTATTCGACCTCGATGACCTCGCTCGACCTGACCTACAACAAGCTCAGCAAGCTGCCGAAGGATTTCACGGCCGAAAAGCTGCCCTACCTCTACGGCCTGGACGTCTCGTTCAACGCCTTCGACAAGTTCCCCTGGTCGCCGCTCAACTGCGCGGGCCTGACGGTCTTCGCCATCCGCGGCCAGCGCGACGCTCAGGGCAACCGCTGCCTGCGCGAATGGCCCACGGGACTTTACAACCACACCGGCCTGCGCGGATTCTACATCGGCTCGAACGACCTGCGCAAGATCGACGACACGATCTCCTACCTGATCTATCACCTCGACATCAGCGACAATCCCAACATCACCTTCGATGCTTCGGCGATCTGTTACTACTGGCAGCAGGGTGCCTACAACCTGATCTACGACAAGACTCAGAATATCCTGAACTGCGATAAAATGCTCGAATAACCACTAAGGAGAAATGACAATGAAAATAACGAATTACATATCGGTTATCCTCTGCTCGATCGCATTGTACAGCTGTTCCGATGCCGACAAAACCATCGGATTCGGCACCGACAGCGACGCCGTCGAAGCCACTGCCGCAGGAGGAACCCACAAGATCAAAGTCTCGGCGGAAAAAGACTGGGTCGCCACCACCGACGAACCCTGGATCACCATTTCGCCCGCCAACGGCCGCGGCACCACCGAGTGCCGGATACTCATCGACTCGGCCCTGACCGACCAGCCCCGCCAGGGCGTAATCCGCATCCAGGAGCAGGACACCTGGGCCAAGAAGGAGATCACCGTCTCCCAGAAAGGTTTCGATTACCTGATCGGAATAGACGACAAGGAGGTTACCGTAGCCAATTACTCGGAATTCGGCACCCGCCACTTCGACGTTAAGATAAAAACGAACGTGGACTTCGACGTCAAAGTCCCCGAATCGGCCGAAAACTGGCTGAAGTTCGAGAAACCGGCCGTGGAATTCGACCGCGGCATCCGCCCGCGCGAAGTGACCGTACGTTTCAACTGGAACATCAACTCGCAGCCCAACCCGCGTATCGCCGACGTGACTTTCTCCTCCAAGAAGGCGGTCGAACTGGTACGGCACGACAACCTCGTCGTCACGCAGGAGGCCGCCGAGCCCATCGAGGAGAACACCCGCGGCGGCGACTCGGTCGCCCTGCTGGCCGTCGCCCGTACGCTCGAAACCAACTCGAGCTGGGAAAACGGCGAACGCATGGACAACTGGGACAACGTGATCCTCTGGGAAGAGGGCATGGAGGGTTACACGCCCGAGAAGAAAGGCCGCGTGAAATACGCCCGCTTCTTCATGTTCAACACCAAGGAGGAGCTGCCTTTCGAGGTGCAGTACCTGACGGCCGCCGACGAACTGAATTTCTACAGCAACGTCAACGCGTTCCTCAAGGACCTCACCACCGGCGAATACATCACCAAACTCACGCAGCTGCGCCGCCTGACCATCGCGGCTTACGGTCTGGTCTCGCTGGACAAGAACTTCACGGCGCTCAAGAACCTCGAATACCTCGACCTGAGCAGCAACAACTTCCAGAAGATTCCCGAGGAGATCAACCCGACGAACTTCCCGAAGCTCCGGACGCTGAACATGGGCGCCAACACGCGCAAGAACATCTACGACCTGAGCAACACCGTCGAGACCAACTACGGCGGCCTTGTCGAAGAGCAGGGATTCCCGCGCCGCATGATCGAGTGGGACCTCGACACGCTGACGCTTTCGGTCAACTACCTGCAGGGACCGCTTCCCAAGATGGACGACTGGGAGAAATACACCGAACAGGACATCATCGACGCCGACACGCTGCCCCGCGCACTGATCGGCACCCCGAAAGTGATGCCGCACACCAAGCGGTTCGCCATCAACCTCAACCGCCTGACCGGCGAACTGCCCGACTGGCTGCTCTACCACCCGGCGCTCGACTGGTGGATGCCCAGCATACTGGTATTCACGCAGGAGGGTAAGGATGCGACCGGCACGCTGGCCGGATTCACCAACGAACCCGCCAACATGAACTACTACTACAAATTCTACGAGGGATACAAGAAAGATCCCAGTACGGACGAAGAAGAGGAGGAGACGACCAAATAATTATGACGATGAAAAACTATTTATACGGCATTCTTGCCATTGCTTTACTGGCATTTACCGCATGCACCAAAGAGGAGCTGGCCGCCCCGCAGCCGGCTCCGGGACCGGACGTCCCGGCCGAATACCAATCGGGGGAGGTGCTGGTTAAATTCGCACCCTACGTAAGCGACATCCTCGACCAGGCGGGCATTACCCGCAGCGGCGGCCCCGCAACCCGTTCGGGCATTCTGTCCGTCGATCAGATTCTGGACATCGTCGGCGGTTATGAGATCGAGCGCGTCTTCCCGGTGGACCCGCGCAACGAGGAGCGCACGCGCGAATCGGAACTGCACCTGTGGTACGTGGTCCGCTTCGGCGAGGAGTTCACCACTGCCGAGGTCGCCGAGAAACTTTCGGCGCTGGGCGAAGTCCAGCACGTAAGCTTCAACCGCACCATCCAGCGCGCCTACAACGCCGGTAAAAAGGCGATGCCCCTCACCCGCGGAGCGCTCGAAGCCATCCGCCAGCAGCGGGCGACCCGGGCAGGCGAAGCCTCGACCTATCCCTTCGACGACCTGCTGCTTCCGCAGCAGTGGCACCTCGTGAACCGCGGCAACATGTTCGGCGAGAAATCCATCGTGGACGCCGACGTGCAGTGCGAGCAGGCGTGGGAACTCACGACGGGCGACGAGTCGATCGTCGTGGCCGTCCTCGACGAGGGCGTGATGCTCGAACACCCCGACCTGAAGAACAACATGTGGGTAAACGAGAACGAAATCTACCGCTCGCACAAGGATAACGACGGCAACGGCTACCAGGGCGACGTCTACGGCTACAACTTCGTCAAGAACACGGGCGTCATCTCGTGGGACGACGTCAGCGACACCGGCCACGGCACGCACGTGGCGGGCGTAATCGCCGCGCAGAACGACAACGGCATCGGCATCAGCTCGATCGCCGGCGGCCGGGGCAGCATCCCCGGCGCAAAGATCATGACCTGCCAGATTTTCTCGGGCAGCGCGACCAGCAACGCGCTGGCCACGGTCAAGGCGATCAAATACGCCGCCGACAACGGCGCCGTGATCCTGCAGTGCAGCTGGGGCTACGTCTCGGGACTGGCCAACAGCTACGAATGGGGCGATCCGGGCTTCAAGACCCAGGAAGAGTGGGAGAAAGGCATGCCGCTCGAAAAAGAGGCGCTGGAGTACTTCATACACAACGCAGGCTCGCCCAACGGTCCGATCGAGGGCGGTCTGGCGATCTTCGCCGGCGGCAACGAAACCGCCCCCATGGCCGGATTCCCCGGCGCCGCCGACTTCTGCATCTCCGTCTCCGCGACGGCCGCCGACTACACCCCCGCCGTCTACACCAATTACGGTCCGGGCACTACGATAGCGGCTCCGGGCGGCGACCAGGACTACTATTACGAATACTTCGACGACAACCACAAGCGCGGCGAAATCGGCACCGTCCTCTCGACGCTGCCCTACAACGTCAGCGAAAGCGGTTACGGATATATGGAGGGCACCTCGATGGCCTGCCCCCACGTCTCGGGCGTGGCGGCGCTGGGACTGTCGTACGCAGCCAAACTGCGCCGCCACTTCACGGCCGACGAATTCAAGGCCCTGCTTTATGAGACCACCACGCCGATCGACGACTACATGAGCGGCATGAAGTTCTACTACCGTTACGTCGCCGACGTGGGTCTGAACCAGCCCATGCAGCTCAACAAGTCGAACTACCGCGGGCAGATGGGCGTCGGTCAGGTGAACGCCGCCAAACTGCTCAACGCCGTTGCCGGCAACGGGACGCAGGTTTCGTTCCCGAACCTCTACATCAACCTCGGCGGGGAAGTGACGGCTGTTCCGGCCAACTATTTCCTCGGCGGCGAGACGATGACCTATACGGTCGCCATCTCCGACACGACGGTCGCAACGGCCTCCATCGAGGGCAAGAAACTGACGGTCAAGGGGCTTAAGAACGGCACAACCAAGGCCAGCATCACATCGAGCGGCAACCAGACGCACACGTTCAACATCACGGTGCGCAAAGTCGCAAACGGCAACGGCTGGCTCTAAAACCCGAAACGATGCGCAACACAGGGACGATAACACGCATGCTTCTCTGCTGCGGAGCGTTGTGGGCGGCTCTCGCCGCCGCGCCGCTCTGCGCCCAGATCCGTATCGTCCCGCGCGCCAAACTCGACAGCCTGGCCCACCCGGCCACGGCCAAAGGAGGGGCCGAAGCGATGCGTTTCGAACGCACGCTGATCGACGCCGGACATATCGGCGAGGAGGACGCTCCTTCGTCCTACACGTTCCGGTGGCATAATACGGGCGGCGCGCCGCTCGTTATTACCCGCGTGCAGACCACCTGCGGCTGCGCCGTGGCTGTTTGGGACAAAAAGCCCGTCGTCCCGGGCGGCGAAGGCTCCGTGACGGTGACCTACCACCCCAAGGGACACCCGGGCGTTTTCGACCGGCGGATTTTCGTCTACACCCAGCTCTCGGACAAGGAGCCGACGGCGATCCTGAATCTCCGGGGCGCAGTCACGGCTTCAGTGCGGACGGACGACGATTATCCCCACGCCATGGGAACCCTGCGTCTCAAACAGCGGACCGTCCGCTTCAGCGACGCCCGCAGGGAGCAGTCCGAGCGCATCGAGTGCCTGAACGCGGGCGACAAACCGCTTACCCCGGTCTGCGACGAAGGATTCGCAGCCACCGGACTGAGCTTCGCCTGCGAACCGGCGACGCTCGCACCCGGCGCAAAAGGCGATCTGGTCGTCCGCTTCGACCCGGCCAAAGCCCCGCAGCCGCTCCGGCGGACTCCCCTGCTGATCGGGGGACCGGACGTGCCGCCGAGTCAGCGTATGCTGTGGATCGAGTTCGGGG
>CAKVKI010000003.1 GCA_934754975.1 uncultured Alistipes sp.
ACTGGTATTCGCCCTCGGGAATGTTGTCGATCAGCTGTTCGATGATGTTCATGCTCTGCTCGATCTCGCGCATGCGAACCATGTAACGGGCAAAACAGTCGCCCTCGGTGAAAAGCACCTCTTCGAAATCGACCTTGCCGTACATGGCGTAGGGATGCCGCTTGCGCACGTCGCAGGCCCAGCCTGCGGCGCGTCCCGTGCCGCCCGTGGCGCCGAACGAAACCGCATCTTCGCGGGTCAGCACGCCCGTTCCCTTCAGGCGCTCCTGCGCAATGACGTTGCCCGTGAATATTTCGTGGTATTCGCGCAGCAGCGGACGCATATAGGCGATGAACTCCCTGACCTTGCGCACGAATTCGGGATGGATGTCGGCCTGCACGCCGCCGATGGTATTGTAGGTCTGTATCAGGCGGCCTCCCGTGGTCTGCTCCAATATATCGAGTACCTTCTCACGGTCGCGGAACCCGTAAAAGAACGCCGTCAAAGCCCCCATATCCATACAGAGACACGCGAAGAACAGCAGGTGCGAATCGATGCGCTGCAGCTCGTCCATGATCGTACGGATATACTGCACCCGCTCCGACACCTCGACGCCCAGCCCCTTCTCGATGCACATGCAGAGCGCATGGCGGTTCTGCGCGGCCCCGAGGTAATCCAGCCGGTCCGTAAGGGCCAGCGTCTGGGGATAGGTCAGGTTCTCGCACAACTTCTCGATGCCGCGGTGGATATAACCGCAATGTACGTCGAGCTTTTTGATGATCTCGCCCTCCAGCGACACCCGGAAACGCAGCACGCCGTGCGTCGCAGGATGCTGGGGACCGACGTTGATGACATATTCGTCCTCTTCGAACAGCACGTTGCGCTTGCGGATGAAACTGCCGTCGGAGGTCAGCTCGAAACTCGGGGCGCTGTCCTTCGACACCTCGTTGGTCATGCGCAGCGGATTGAGCGCCGGATCGTAATCCTTGCGCAGGGGATACCCCACCCAGTCGTCCCGCAGGAACAGCCGGCGCATGTCGGGATGGTTCAGGAACCCGATGCCGAAATAGTCGAATACCTCGCGTTCGTTCAGCTCGGCGGCCTTCCACAAATCGCAGACCGAGGGCAGGCCGCATTTCTCGCGGCTCGGCGTCAGCGTCCGCAGGACGACGTTTTCGCCCGTGGCAGAGGCTTCGAGGTGATAGACGGCTCCGAAGCCCTCTTCGCCCCAGTCCATGCCCGTCAAGCTGCGCAGGAAATCGAATCCCTCCGCCCTGAGCCGGGCGGCCAGGTCGTGGAATTTCTCTGCGGGCACGGTCCACATGCCGTCGCCCGCCTCGGACCACACGGCCGCAGGTTCCCAGGCCGTTATCTTATCTTTCAGCGTCGTACTCATTGCTTTTCTCCTCCTTCCACATTCAAATCGTTCTGCTCCGAGGTCAGGTCGCGGCGCAGCAGTTCTTCATACTCTTCGCGGCCGATCTGCTTGTTCACCCCGCCGAAGAAACGCTGCAGCTTCACTTTACGCTGCAGCTGCATCAGTCCGTAAAGCATCGCTTCGGGCCGCGGCGGACAGCCGGGTATATAGACATCGACAGGCAGAATTTTGTCCACGCCGTTCAGCACGTGATACGACTTCTTGAAAGGTCCGCCGCTGATGGCGCAGCCGCCCACGGCGATCACATACTTCGGATCGGCCATCTGGTCGTAAAGGCGTTTGAGGACCGGTGCCATTTTGTGGGTGATGGTGCCGGCGACCATGATGAAGTCGGCCTGGCGCGGCGAGGCGCGGGCCACTTCGAACCCGAACCGGGCGAAATCGTAACGCGCCGCGCCCACGGCCATGAACTCGATGCCGCAGCAGCTCGTGGCGAAGGTCAGCGGCCACAGGCTGTTGCTGCGGCCCCACTCGATCAGCTCGTCCAGGCAGCCCACGATCACGTTCGTATTGTTGTCGCGCAGTTCGGCGACCATTTTTTCGAGGTATTCGTTGTCGTTGAAATCTTCGTATTTCATCGACTTGATCTTCGGCTCTCTCTTTACTTCCATTCCAAAGCTCCTTTCCGCCATGCGTACGCAAGGCCCAAAATCAGGACGACCAAAAAGAAGAGGATGCTCACCAGTCCGTAAACCCCCAGCTCCTGCACGACGACGGCCCACGAAAAGAGGAACACCGTCTCGACGTCGAACATCAGGAACAGGATCGCGAAGAGGTAATACCCCACCTTGAACTGCATCCACGACCGTCCGCGCGTGGGAATGCCGCACTCATACGCTTCGCCCTTCTGGGGGTTGTACGACCGCGGCGACACGGCGCGGGCGATACCCAGCGCAACTGCGACCAGCGCAATGGCCGTCAGGATAACGACCACCAATAGCGTGAAATACATAACTTATTATTTTACGAATTATATTCCGGAACACGAAAAAACACGGGCACACCCCGGCGGACGGAACGTCCCGACCGGAAAACATGCGGCTCGCAGCGAAGGGGAACCGGGGCTAAATCAGAATCCGCCCCAAAGAAAAGATGTAGTAATCGACCGGCTTGGAATAGAGCGTGCAGCGGTCCGAGAGCGCCGAATTTTGCTGCGCCACGGCTTCCGCCGCAGCCGAACGGGCATAGAAACGATGCCGCACGATGGCTTTATGCTCCGAAGAGTGCGCCGGGATTTCGACCGAAGCGTCGCCCGGAAGCATCACGGCGGCCGTGAAATAATTCTGCGCTGTAACGGGTGCGTGGAGTGCGGCCTGCGGACTCATTGCGGGCTGTACCCGGCATGCGCCGCCCTGCAGCATCGCGCCGTCGAGACTCCCCGCCAGGACGAAGAGCAGCACGAACAGAGCATATTGAATTCTCTCCAGCATTTCAACAAAAAATTTCAGCGCAACGAAGATACGCTCTTTCTCGCTGAAATGCTACCCCCTGGACGAAAAAATGCACAAAATGATGAATTTTGGCTACATAATCACTTATCGGAACCGAACGCCCGGGCAAAAGCCCCGCCACGCCCGCCGCCGCAAAACGCGCCCCGCTCCCGGACCTGCGGACACAAAAAAAACGCCGCTCCCGAAAACGGGAAGCGGCGTCCTTTCCAAAGCGGGACACGCTATTTCTTGGCGTAGCGTTCTTCGACGACCTTCCAGTCGATGCGGTCCCAGAGGGCTGCGACCGCGTCGGCGCGGCGGTTGCGGTAGTCGATATAATAAGCATGTTCCCAAACGTCGAAGCACATCAGGGGCTTCATGCCGTAGCGCAGCGGATTGCCGGCGTTCTGCTCGCTGACGATCGCCAGCTTGCCCGACTTGTCCTCAACGAGCCATACCCAGCCCGAACCGAACAGGCCCACGGCGGCTTTCTCCATCTGGGCTTTCAGCTGTTCGAACGATCCGAAGTTTTCGTCGACGGCCTTCAGCAGGGCGCCCGTAGGACGGGCCTGCGCCTTGGGCGAGAGTTCGTCGAAGAAGAATTCGTGGTTCCACATCTGCGCGGCGTTGTTGAAAATCGCGCCGTCGGCCGAAACGACGATATCCTCCAGCGGCTGCTGGGCATAGGGCGTATCGACAATCAGTTCGTTGAGTTTATTTACGTACCCCACGTAATGTTTGTCGTGGTGGAAGCGCAGCGTCTCTTCGGAGACCTGCGGCGCAAGAGCGTCATAAGCGTAAGGCAGGTCCTTCGGAGTGAAGCGCACCTGTTTTGCAGTGTCTGTTGCCATAAGCGGTAAAATTAATAGTGAAACAATGAGGTTGAACATAGCCTTTGTCGTTTTTTATTGTTCCCCGAGAGGTTCGAAAGCCCATTTGCCTTCGCCGCAGACCGGGCATATCCAACCGTCGGGCAGTTCTTCGAATGTCGTGCCGGGATCGATGCCGTTTTCGGGATCACCCAGCGCCGGATCATAAATGTATTCACAGACGGTGCAACGGTACTTTTTCATAAATGAAAGGATTAAAAAATTCACACCGACTTTCACAAATATAATACCGATATCAAAGTTCTCAAAATATTTTCGTAATTTTGAGCATATGAACAACAAATTATAACCTAAAACGCTCTTTTGTATGACACTTCCGTATGCAGAACCCTACAAGATCAAAATGACCGAGGCCATCCGCACCTCCACCCGCGCCGAGCGCGAAGCCTGGATCCGCGAAGCCAGCTACAACCTCTTCAAACTGCGCAGCGATCAGGTCACGATCGACCTGCTGACCGACTCGGGAACGGGTTCGATGAGCGACCGCCAGTGGGCGGCCATGATGACCGGCGACGAAAGCTACGCCGGCGCTTCGTCCTATTTCCGGCTCAGGGAGACCATCGAACGCATCTTCGACATGCCTTTCTTCCTGCCCACGCACCAGGGACGCGCGGCGGAGAACGTCATCTTCTCGGCGCTGCTCAAAGCAGGCGACATCGTGCCGGGCAACTCCCATTTCGACACCACGAAGGGACATATCGAGTTCCGGCACTGCCACGCCGTGGACTGCACGATCGACGAGGCGGCCGACACCCAGAAGGAACTGCCGTTCAAGGGAGAAATGGACATCGCCAAGCTCGAAAAGCTCCTGCGCGAAAACCCGCGCGAGAAGGTTCCGTGCGTGGTGCTGACCATCACCAACAACACAGCGGGCGGACAGCCCGTGTCGATGCGCAATATCCGCGAGACGGCCGAAGTATGCCGCCGTTACAAAGTGCCCCTGCTGCTCGACTCGGCCCGCTTCGCCGAAAACGCCTACTTCATCAAAACCCGCGAAGCCGGTTACGCCGACAAGACGATCAAGGAGATCGTCCGCGAAATCTATACTTACGCCGACATCATGACCATCTCGGCCAAAAAGGACGGCGTGGTGAACATGGGCGGCTTCGTGGCCATGCGCTCCGAGGAGCTTTACAAACAGGCGATGACCTTCAGCATCATGTTCGAGGGCTACGTGACTTACGGCGGCATGTCGGGCCGCGACATGGATGCGCTGGCCGTGGGATTGGACGAGAACACCGAATTCGAACAACTCGACGCCCGCATCCGGCAGGTGAAACTGCTGGGCGACCTGCTGGACGAATACGGCGTACCCTACCAGCGTCCGGCAGGCGGACACGCCATCTTCGTCGATGCGAAAAAGGTGCTGCCCAATCTCCCGAAAGAGCAGTTCATCGCCCAGACGCTCGCCGTGGAACTTTACCTCGAAGCGGGCATCCGCGGCGTGGAGATCGGCTCGATCCTCGCCGACCGCGACCCCGACACGCACGAGAACCGCTATCCGCAGCTCGAACTGCTGCGTCTGGCCATCCCGCGCCGGGTCTATTCGGACAACCACATCCGCGTGATCGCCGCCGCCTGCCGCAACATCTACGAACGCCGCGCGGAGATCACCACCGGTTACCGCATCACGTTCGAGGCGCCGATCCTGCGGCACTTCACCGTGGAGCTGGACAAAATCTGACGCCCCGGAATCCGTCGGCTCAAACGGCTGCCGAATCGCCGGCAACCCCCTCGTAAGGGGAGAAGCTCCGGCGCCAAACACGCCTTACTCCGAAAACAACGCTGCAACACTCCGGTTGCAGCGTTGTTTTCGGTTGTAAGAAAGATACACGACGCCCGCATCCAGCACCGCCGCCGTCCGGTCCGGATAAGAGAGAACCGCGGTTTTCCCGGTTCCCGGCCGCTCTTGCAGCAAACTCCTTCACCAGGGCAATACTCCGGCCGAAGGAGAGCGAGGGCATCTGCCCGGCGGCCCGGCAATCCAACAGCACGCCCTCCACGACCCGGCAATCCAACAGCGCCCCACCCCGGCAAACAGCCCACTGCTCCGACTCCGTTCCACGCTCCCCGGCTCCGTTCCACCTGTCCTCGCTCCATGCTACTCTGCATTCCATTCCGCTCCATCCTATCCTTTCCCGTCTCATCCTACACCCCCATCCCCCTTCCGTACCTTCCTATTCCTCCCCACACGTCCCTATTCCCTTCCGCTCCGTCATTCGTCCGGCTCCGTCCACTGAAATTATTCATTAAAAAAGCAGAAAAATGTGCCGATTTTTTTGTTTTTTCATTTCCTCGCCCTATATTTGTCCTACAAATAAGATTATTCTATTTAATACCGACAGAACTAACTAATACCCAATAATCATGTTCAAACTATCCGGACTCATTCCAGCCGTCTTCACGCCATTCGACAAAACAGGCGCAATCAATTTTTCGCAAATCCAGCCCTACGCCGACAAACTCATCGCCGAGGGAGCGTACGGCGTCTTTGTCTGCGGCTCGACGGGCGAATGCACCTCGATGACCGTCGCCGAGCGCAAGAGCGTACTCGAAGCATGGACCAAAGCCGTAGCAGGCCGTATCCTCGTCATCGCCCATGTCGGCGGCACCTGCCAGGCCGACTGCATCGAACTGGCCCGCCACGCCGCCGGGCTGGGGGTAAACGCCATAGGCGCCGTCGCTCCGTTCTACCTCAAACCCGACTCGGTCGAGGAATTGGTGGCCTTTTACAAGCCCATCGCCGCCGCATGCGCCCCGCTGCCATTCTACGCCTACCACATTCCCTCGATGACGGGCATCAACCTGCCGATGATCGAGTTCCTGAAGAAAGGCTCGAAAGAGATCCCCAACCTGAACGGCATCAAATTCACGTCGAATAACTTCATGGAGATGATCGAGTGCATCCGCTTCGACGGCGGCCGCTTCGACATTCTCAACGGTTTCGACGAAATGCTGCTCTGCGGCATGGCCGTCGGCGCACGCGGCGGCGTGGGCAGCACCTACAACTATTCGCTCCGCACCTACCAAAACATCTACGACGCTTTCATGGCCGGCGACCTCGAACAGGCCCGCGCGGCGCAGCAGGAGTCCGTGGACATCGTGCATGTGATCATCAACCACGGCGGCGGCATCCGCGGCGGCAAAGCCATCATGAAACTCGTCGGCATCGACTGCGGCGACTGCCGACTGCCCCTCGCCCCCTATACCGAGGCCGAAATACGCCGGTTGGACGACGAACTCCGGGCGATCGGCTTCAGGAAATAGCCCGGGCCTGCATACAGAGCCGACAATCAATGCCGCATGGCTCTCTGAGACATTCCGTTCCGGCGGCCGGCCCCCGGCCGATCCGGAACGGAATGAAATATGCTCATTTCCGCTCATATAAAGAGAGGAAATACGACCGCAGCCGCATCTGGGGCGGGTGAACGACCCGACAACAGAAAACATTATTGGTATTACGTTTACGACAACTATTACAGATGGAAGGACCGAAACTCGACAACCGCAACACCACGCTCGTAGACAGCGTTGAAGAGAGCCTGATACGCTTTTTCAAGGAGCAGGGACTTCGTCCGGGCAGCAGCATACCCAACGAGACGGAACTGGCGGCGTCGCTGGGAGTCGGACGCCCCGTGCTGCGCGAAGCGCTGAGCCGTTTCAAGATGACCGGCATGATCGTCTCGCGCACCAAAAAAGGGATGATTCTGAGCGAGCCGTCGCTGCTCGGCGGCATGAAACGGTGCATCAATCCGCTGTTGATGAACGAATCGACGCTGCGCGACATTCTCGAATTCCGCATAGCGCTCGAAATCGGCATCAGCAACAACATCTTCCGCAACCTCACCCCCTCCGACATCGAGGAGCTGGAACAGATCGTCGAGATGAGCCAGGTGATCGGCAACAACAAATACGCCCCCGTCAGCGAACATCGTTTTCACACGAAACTTTACGAAATCACGGGCAACCACATCATCACCGAATTTCAGGACATCATCTATCCGGTGCTGGATTTCGTCAAGGAGCAATCCCGTGACTTTTTCGAGCCGATCGAGCGGGAGCTGAGCGAAAAAGTCGAACCGGTAACCCACCGCCATCTGCTGGAATTCATCAAACGCGGCGATCCGGAGGGTTACAAACACGCTATCGTCGAACATTTCAGACTTTATACGATCTACCTCGAACGCCACAAGCGGTAAACGCCCGGCGCAGCATCCCGCCGGGCACAAACCGGCAGACATACATACCCCGCACCGCCGGACCGCACACACAATAAAAAAAAGCGAACCTGCAAAGAGTTCGCTTTTTTTCATCTGTCCCACCTGCCGGCGCCAGCCGCCGGGGCAGCAAACCCGCTCCCGACGCTACGCCGGGACAGCGGCCCGCTCCCTTGCCGGGCAATCCGGAAAGCAGGGACCGCGATCGTCACCGAATTCCGTATTTCTTCAGAATCTTCACGATCCGCGGCTGAATGGCATTGGCCCAGCGCCAATATCCCAGATCGTCGGGATGCGTACCGTCGAGCGAGGTGATATGATCGGTTCCGGTCAGGTTGGGTTCATCGACGAAATAGATGTGGTCATAGACCTTGGCCGCCTCCTTGAAGACCTCCCGGGCCGCCCGGCGCTTCTCTTCCTCGTTGACCCGCTCCTTGAGATCGAAATTGGCCCGTTCGCGGTAAATCGTCTGCAGGAAGATCAGCGGAACGGCGGGATGCGCTTTCCGGATCGCCGCGACGAAGGGCAGGAAGCGTTCGCGGATCATCTCCGGTCCCGGATTCGAGAAAGCGTCCACGATGATCGCATCGCAGGCGTTGTCGCCGATAATTGCGGCGAAGGATTGCTGGAGTTTCGAATTTCCGGAGACGCCCAGACTGATGAACTGCAGTCCCGTGTTGCGCTGCATAATCATCGGATAAGACATGCCCGGACGCCCGGTACTCGTGCCGTGCGTGAAACTCGACCCGAAAATAATGATCCGGTGACGAAAAGGATTGGCCGCAGCCCCGATCTCCGCACCCTCGTCGATTCCGATCTCGATGCGGCCCAATTCGCTGAAAAGCGGCAGATAGAGCAGACACTCCTTCTCGCTGTCGTCCATATTGCGCACCAGCACCAGCTCCGCATCCTCATTCTTCGGAGCGTTCGACCCGGCATACAGCCATTCACCGTCCTTGCGGATGTAAAGGTCGTAGCCGGTCTGGGAAACCCCCGTCGTACTATGGCGGACCATGCTGTAATTCAGATAGTGCGTCCGCACGGCGATCTGCGACGAATTGGTACGGAACACCAGCGCCATACCGGCCGGCATGCGCAGCAGGTTCGCCTCGTTTTTGGTCAGGTCGTACTTGTCCGTATCGACCCGGTGGTAGCGGTTTTCCGTCGGACCGAGTTTATTGACCAGCCCGAGCTGCGCCGCATCCACGAATTTCAACTGCGCCGAAGCCCCCGCAACGAAAAGGAGCAGCGCCAGCAAAGAAAAAACAAAACGTTTCATAAAAATCCTCTATTTAAAAAATTCCGATCGAATCAATCCCGCTTCCCGAACTCTCCGGCCGCAATGCCCGTCACCCCCTTCTGGTTCCTGAGTACCCGGTGCAGCGCCCGCGACATCCGCCGCTCGACGGAGCCGAACCGAGGCTCTCCGGCCAGGTTCCGCCGCTCCGGTCCGCCCGGCGACATGTCGTATAACTCACACTCCACCACGCATCCCGTCAGATCGACCCACTCCGTATAGGTCCATCTTCGGTCACGAACGGCATAGCCCATGTAACGCCGCTTCTTAAGGCTCGTGAGCGCCGGATAAGGACGCTGAAACTGACTGACGGCATAGCGTTTGCGCATGCTCCTTCCGTCGAGCAGCGGCCGCAGGCTCCGCCCCGAAACGCCGTAACGGTCCTCGATGCCGCACAGGTCGAGCAGCGTGGGATAGACGTCCAGAAACTCCACGACCTCCTCCACCTCCCGGTGACGCGGCCGTCCCGCGGGCTTTATCACCAGCGGCGCGCGGCATGCGGCTTCATAAACGGTCGATTTGCACCACAAGTCCTGTTCGCCCAAATGATAGCCGTGATCCCCCCAGAGGACGATCAGCGTATCGTCGTAAAGTCCCAGTTCTTTCAACCGGTCCAGAATAGCCCCGATATTGTCGTCGGTAAACGAAACGCAGGCGTAATAGGCCCGGCGCAGCTCCGCCTCCTGTTCCGCAGAGAGCGGCATAAGGTCCGGAATATCGGTGTACCCGCGCAGCTCCTCGCTGTTGTGATAGGCGATCTCTGGCGCATTTTCGGGACGCGCCCGGAGCGTGTCGGCCAAGGCGAAATCCCGGCCGGCATAGAGTTCCCGGTATCTTTCGGGGGCGCAGAAAGGCAGATGAGGTTTCAGGAAACCCACGGCGAGGAAAAACGGCTCGTCCGAGCGGCTCAGTGCTTCGAGCCGGGCGAGCGCCTCGTTGCGGATCTTCACGTCGAAATAGAGACTGTCCGGCACATCCGCGAACTCCACGGCCCGCGCCTTCTTTCCCGTTTTATTGACCGCCAGCTGATACTCCTCGTTGCGCGAATATTCGTACAGCGACGGACGTTCGCTCCACGAACGCTCGTCCAGACTGTTTTTCGTGCCGTGGAAAATCTTGCCCACGCCCTGCGTTTCGTATCCCGCTTCGCGGAAAGCCTGCGGCAAAGTCACCACGTCCGGCACCTTGGCCCGCATCCAGGTATTGAGTTCCGTCACCCCCACCTCTTCGGGCCGCAGTCCCGTCAGCAGCGACGCGCGCGTCGGGCCGCTGACCGCCTGCTGGCAGTAAGCGCGGCGGAAAACCACCCCGTCGGCCGCCAGCGCGTCGATATGGGGCGTCCGCGCCACCGGATCGCCGTAACAGCCCAATGCGGGCTTCATATCGTCCACGGCGATGAACAGCACGTTTTTGGGCCGGACCTTGTTCCGGGCCGCAGCGCCGGCTCCCGACACGAGCAGCAATCCCAGCAAACCGTATTTTCGCTTCATAATCTTTCCGAAGATCAGTTTTCCAGCACGCGGTCCACCACCAGCTGCCGGAATTCGGGCGACAGCATGGCGAAATAGGCCGTGAATCCCGTCACGCGCACCACCAGATCGGGGTACTTCGACGGATCGGCGTGCGCCGCGAGAATCGTCTCGCGGTCCATGATATTGGCGTTGATGAGCGTGCCGCCCATCTCGAAATGCGCCTTGATAATCCCTTCGATCAGCGCAATGCACTCCGCGCCGGCCAGAGACGGATCGAGTTCCCACTGCATCGGCGCCGTATTTCCGTAACCGGGCTGTATCTCGGCGACGGCCGTCGCCAGCGAAAGCGACGCATCGTCCACGGCGAACCCCGCGCAGGGATTCGCGCCGTGCGAAATAGGCGTTCCGGCCCGCCGGCCGTTGGGAGTCGCCCCCACATGGAGACCGAACCCGACGGTATTGGCCCAGGAGAAGAAGCCGGGAATAAACTTGTAACGCCCGCCGGCCGAAGTCTCGTCCCGCACGGCCGCCGTAAACTCGTCGCGGACGGCGAGCCCCCACTTGCGGCCCAGCGAGTCGGCCTGCCCGTAACGCTGGCTGCGGCCGAGCAGCGTCCGGTATTTCATTCCCTCCTCACACTGGAAATCGCTGTCGAGCAGCCGGTCCATTTCCTGCCACGTCAGCCTGCCTTCCCGCTCGATGCGCTGTTCCAGCGCGGCGAACGAATCGGCCACCACGGCCAGTCCGGCGCCGTCGATCGCAAGGTTGTAATATTCCGCGCCGCCGTCCGAGACGTCGCAGCCCTTCTCGATCGGGCCGTGGCTCAGCAGGTTGAGCAGCAGCTCCGGCTCGTTGAATTTCTGATATTTCAGGTGATGGCGGATTCCCTCGGCCGCCGTCCGCACCGCCTCCCGAAGATGCGACGCGAACGAACGCCACAACCGCTCCGTAGTCCGCCCGGCGTCAGCTTTCGACTCGTCGTAGGCCACTTCGAAGACTTTGGCCAGATTCACCTTCACCAGGTCGTTCATCGTATACTCCAGCCCCGGCAGCGACATCCAGTTGCACCCCACGGCGATACGCCGGCGCGCCAGCCGTTCGTCGAACCCGTTGCGCATGAATCCGGCGACCAGCGCCTTATCGCCCGAAAAACGGGGCCAGCCGTTGCGGTACTTCACCAGACACTCGACGCCGTAGCGCAGCAGTTTCGGATCGAGACCGTCATGCACGCGGATCGTGATATTGAGCGACGAATCGACCTTGGAGGCCGCATCCAGAATCAGGAACGAGATCGCCGAAGTCTGGTCCTTCCCGTCGGCATCGGGTCCTCCCAGCTGCCAATAAACAGGATCGTTTATCAGCAGGCACGCCAAATAGTAGACCGCTTCGGCGTCGGTAATGCGTCCCGCTGCGATGTCCCGCTCGTAAAACGGCCGCAGCAGCGCATCGATCTGCCCGCCGGCGCCGTCCCGGTTGTAGGTCCGCGACGCCAGATGAAACCACACGATCCACTGGCAGGCTTCCCGCAGGGTCTGCGGCGCCCGCTCGACGATATTTTCATTGGTCCGGGCCATTTCCAGCAGGTTCTGCCGGCGGCGTTCGTCGCGCTCCCCGGCGGCCAGCCGCCGGGCTTCGCCGACATGGCGGCGCATCCACCCCTGAATGCTCCGGATCGCCCGCTCGTGCAGGTCGTAGAAATGCTGCTGCTCGTCCGTGCGGTTGACCGCCCGATAGCGGGCGATCTTGTCGAGCAATCCGCCCCAGCCCAGCCGAAGCCCCATCTCGTAATCAGGGGCGAAGTGGGCGTCGTCGCCGATGCCGTGTATGATGTCGTAACGTTCGATCCGGTCGCGCAAATGGTCGTAAGGATAGTCCGGATTCCACTTATTGGGGCGCATCTTCGACATGAAGTAGCACCAGCGGCCCGCCAGCGCATCGTCGGGATCGACATAGACCTGATGCACCTCCATCAGGCTGCAAAAATTCTCGGTCCAGGCGTCGAACCCGTAGAACGAGCCGTCCGCATGGTTCGGGATGATTCGCCACACCCCTTCCTGCGGGACGATCCTGCCGTAGTCGTCCTCGTCCAGGATACCCTCTTTTTCGATCTTCTCCCGGGTCTGCTGCAATTTCCGCGCTTTCAGCCGGGCAAGTTCGCTATCGTAATTCACATGCGCTTCCATAAGCATCATTTCGTTATCTTAAGTATTGTTTTTGCAAAACTCCGCAGCTCCTCGAACCGCTCTTTCGAAAGTTCGCGCGCCCCGGCCAGCGGATTCTCCATGCCGCACGCCGCGAATTTGTCGAACCCGAGCGTGTGAAAGCGCAGCAGTTCGTAGCCTTGCAGCCGCTCCCCGAAAGGCAGCAGCATCCGGCAGATATTTCCGATCTCGGTCTCATTGTCGTTCACTCCGGGTATGACCGGCGTGCGGACGACCACTTTCGCGCCGCTCCCGACCAGCCGTCCGAGATTCTCCCGGATACGCTCGTTGCCGACGCCGGTCATCTCGCGGTGAAGCGCCCCGTCGAAGATTTTGAAGTCGCACATCCACTCGTCCACCAGCGGAAGCAGCCGTTCCACGCTCTTCCAATCGACCAAGAGATTGCTTTCGACAGCCGTCGCGATCCCCGCCTCCCGGCACAGCGCGAAAAACTCGGCCACGAACTCCGGCTGCAACAGCGGCTCACCGCCCGAAACCGTCACGCCGCCGCCCGTCTGCCGGAAGAAAGGCAGGTCGCGCTCCACGCGCCGCAGCGCTTCGCGCGCCTCGATGCGCTCTCCGACCAGCGACAGCGCACCCGAAGGACACGCCCCGACGCAGTCGCCGCAGACCGTACAACACCTGCGGTCGATCCGGATTCCCTCCGCCGTCAGGCTAAGGGCCGACGAAGGACACGCTTCCAGACACGAGCCGCACCCGATGCACCGTCCCGCCGTCTGCTGCAGCTGCACGCCGCCGCTCCACGTCTCCGGATTGTGACACCAGCGGCAGCGCATGCCGCACCCTTTCAGAAAGAGGGTCGAACGGATACCTGCGCCGTCGTGTACGGACATCCGCTGAATGGTCGTGATCGTCCCTTCCATTATTTAGCGCGTCCGAAAACGAAGCTCGACAGGTAACCGATCAGGAAGCACGAAACCAATCCGACAAATCCGTAGAGCAGGAACGAAACGTTCGAATAGCTGTTGACGATCAGCAGGATGACGATACTGCCGATAAATCCGGCGAAGGCGCTCCGCGTACCGATCCGCTCGGTGAAGATGCCCATCATGAACAAACCGCCCAGACCGCTGGTCAGCAGGCCGAGGAAAAAGTTGAACTGATCCCACAGCGACGCAATGTCGAACGTGGCGAGCAGGATGGCCATCAGCAGTCCCAGGCCGCCCACGACGATGCCCGACAGCCGGGCGAAACTCATCGCCTGTTTGTCCGTCGCGCCTTTTCGGAAGCGGCGGTAGAAATCCTCGGTCAGCACCGTCGCCGTAGAGTTGATATTGGCCGAAAGGGTGGACATGGCCGCCGAGAAGATCGCCGCGATCAGCAGCCCTGCAATGCCCACCGGCAGACGGCACATGATGAAATGCGGGAAGATAGAGTCCGTATTGGACATCCCGACGCTGAGCAGTTCGGGCTGCTGCTTGAAAAAGACGTAAAGCCCCGTGCCGATCATGAAGAAGATCACGGCGATCGGAATGCTCAGGAATCCGTTGAGCCACAGCCCCTTTTTCGTCCCGGCCATATCCTTGACCGTGATGTAGCGCTGAATCACCGACTGATCGCTCGTATAAGCCAACAGCTGATTGGCCAGGCCGCCCACCAGCGTCACCCAGAAAACAGGCTGCGTCAGGTCGAAAGCGAAATTCAGAATATTGAACTTGTCGTCGGTCACGGCGACGTCGATCATGCCCGAAAATCCGCCCTCGATGCCGTTGATCAGGTACACAAGCGACACGAGCGCGCCTCCCACAAGGATTACGCCCTGCACGACGTCGGCCCAGACGACCGCTTCGATACCTCCCATCGTACAATAGGCGATGGTCACCAGCCCCATCAGCAGGATGCAGGTATAGACGTCGATTCCGGTCACGGCGTTCAGCGCCAGCGACGGCAGGAAAAGCACGATGGCTATCCGGGCGAACATGAAGAAACAGAAGAACACGGAAGCCAGGTAGCGCACCGGCGAACTGAACCGCTGTTCCAGGTACTGATAGGCCGAAGCCACGTTGAGTTTACGGAAGAAAGGCAGATAATAATGGATGACGATCGGCACGATCATCAGGATGGTCATGTTGAACATGAACATGCCCCAGTCGGCGCCGTAGGCCTTCGCAGGAATCGAAATAAAGGTAATCGCGCTGAGCGCCGTCGCAAAGATGCTGATACCGGCCGCCCACCAGGGGATTTTCGCCCCGCCCTTGAAGAACTGGTCGGTCGTATTGTTCTTGCGGACGAAATAGACGCCGATACCCATCATGACCAGCAGGTAAGCGATAATCACGCCGTAGTTGCCCCAGCCGAACTCCGCCGTCTCGTGAATCGTCACCACCTGCACGTCGGGCGTACGTACGCCGGGACGGATCTCGCCCGACGGAATGACGATTCCGCCGCCCGCAACCACGGCTGTCGATACGGCTGGGAAACCCGTCTGGGCCTCTCCGAGCGACACCCACGTATTGGTGATAGCGTGATAGGCCAGCAGTTCTTTCGAAAATCCTTCATGCCCCGTGAACGCTTCGCGCAGCTGCCCGCGCAGGGTCTCGGCTTGCTGAGGCGTCGCCGCCTCGCCGATCGCCCGTTCGAGCGCGGCGCGGCGCAGCAGCTCCCGGCCGTCGTCGCCGCCGAACACCAGCACATGGCCCGATCCGTAAGGCACGGCCCCGGCATACATCACCACGACAGGCTCGCCGCGGACCGTCACATCGCCCTTGGCCTGCCACTTACCATGCACCGGCAGGTACTCCCAGACATCGGAATACAACTGAAACACCCCGTCCTTCTCATGCCGGCCCCCGATCAGGTACATGGCATTTTCACGGCCGTTGTGCTGGGCCGCAAAAGCCGGTCCGGCAGAACGCACCGCACCGGGACACGCCTCAAGTTCGGTCCATTTCCCGCCGACAGGCGAAAAACGCCAGAAAGCGTTGGCATCGCCCTTCACGCCGTGAATGTAAATCTCATCTTTATAAGCCAGCGCGGCCGCGGGACGGAAACCTTCGGGAAGCTCCCCCACCGCATCGACGCGCACGGAATTTCCCGCAGGCGTCAGCGCATAGACCGCGCGCGACTCCCCGTCGGAAGTCAGGCCGCCGAAACAGTAGAGACTGCGGCCGGCCGCAGCCGCACAGCCGTGGGCGATGCCCGCGGGCAGCTTCGCATCGGCAGCCAGTTCGCATTTATAGGTGCCGCCGCCGGACGGCGTAAGCAGGTAAATCGCATCTTCGAACTGCTTCGCGCCGCCGTCCCACGGAGCGCCCTGAGCGAAGTTCGAGCCGCCGGCCACGACGATCCTCTCGCCGATCCCGCCGACGAAAGCGCCCGCTACGCCGGGATTTTTAACGCCGCCTGAAGCGGGGGGGGGTAAAGTCCCCACGGTACGCACCGTGAAATCGGATGCCTCCGCCGGAGCGTACAAACCGCCGATCAGCAATACCGAAAATAATAAGCCTAGTTTTTTAATCAGGTTCATGTAAGGTTTCGTATCTAGGTTGAAGTTTATTTGGTTACAACTTTATCCACAAGGGCCTCCATGTTCTCGAACTGCGTTTTCAGGTGCAGGCGCATCGCCATGCGGAAGGCGTCGGCGGTGCCGTTGCGCAGCAGGTTGAAAAGCCCCACATGGGTAACGATCGTATGCGAATGGAAATCTTTCTTCACACGGGGAGCATACAGCGAAAAGAGGTGGCGCAGCAGGTACTGGAAATCCATCAGGCTCTTGTTCGCCGTCGTCTCGAAGAGCGTGCTGTGGAACTGAATATCCACGTCGCGCAGTTTTTCGGCGATCTCTCGCGCCTCGTCGTCGTCCTCGGTGCGGATCAGCTGCCTTTCGAGTTCCACCTCGCAGGCAACGATATCCTCCAGCTTCCGGATTATCGCCTCGTTCTTGTTCTGGAAAACGAAATCGGCCATACCGATCTCAAGCATCAGGCGAAGCTGATAGAGATCGCGCAGCGTATCGCGGTCGAGCAGACCCGACATGACGATCGCCTTGAGTCCGCCGAATATCTCGGGCACCACGACCACCGTTCCTTTTTTGCGTTTGGTTTCGATGATACCGAGCGCACGCAGACGGCTCAGCGCCTCGCGTACGACGACGCGGCTCACGCCCAGCAGTCCTACGAATTCCTGCTCTTTAGGCAGTTGTGCATTCGAATTGTTCTTGGAGATATATTCGAGTATATCCCGTTGTGTCTGTTCGACCAGAGAAACATCGTCTTTCATGGGGTTCTGTCAAGTTAAATAAGTTTAAGCTATGCAAACATAGTAATAAATATTATATAATACAAATAACAAATACTTAATTATTGCATTTGTTATTATATATAATGTATATAATTCCTAATTTTTACATTTCTTCTTAAAAATACACAGATTATGTATTGCATATTAAAAACCATTCACTATATTTGTCCTACCAATCACCGAAGAATTTATCGGGAAGCCGCAACCGCAGGCTCCCGGCAGGCAAATTCGGCGATACGAACGACAACCAGAATTTCCGACTATGAACCCCTTATCGCACGACACGCTTCGCGGCAACTGGGCGACGCTGCTGCTCGCCACCGACAAGCAAGGACGCATCGACTTCTCCCGGCAAAGCGACGAAATAGACGTTTTGATCGCCTCGAAACCCAACGGCATCTACTCCAACGGCACGGCGGGTGAGTTCTATGCACAGGACCGCGATGAATTCGTACGGCTCAGCCGGCTGTTGGCCGAAAAGTGCGAAGCGGCCGGCACAGCGTTCCAGATCGGCGTCAGCCATCCCTGCGCCCAGGAATCGCTCGCACGCCTGCTGCTCGTCCGCGATCTGAAACCCGGGGCCGTACAGGTCATCCTGCCCGACTGGTTTCCCGTCAGCGACCGTGAAGCCGTCCGGTTCCTCACGACGATGGCCGAAAACGCGGACGGAATCCCCCTCGTACTCTACAACCCGCCGCACGCAAAACGCGAACTGACTCCCTGCGAATGGGCGGCGCTCAAAGGGCACGTTCCCGGTCTGATCGGCGTGAAGACCAACGACAAGGACTCCTCGCCGGAGTGGTACGGACAGGTCGCCCTCCATGCCGCGGGGCTGGCCGTCTTCGTCCCCGGCCACCATCTGGCTACCGGCGTCAGGCTCGGAGCCGCAGGCGCCTACTCCAACGTCGCCTGCCTCAACCCCTTCGCCGCCCAGCGCTGGTACGAACTGATGCTTACCGACATGGCGGCCGCCCTCGAACTGGAGGGCCGGATTCAGCGCTTCATGGAGCGGTGCATCACGCCGTTCATCGTCCGGATGAAATACCCCAACCACGCCTGCGACCGCTTCATGGCCCTCGTCGGCGGATGGGCCGACGTCGGCAGCACGCTGCGGTGGCCCTACGACTCGATCCCCGTCTCCCGCGTCGAAGAGGTTCGGCGGCAGGCCCGGCAAATCATTCCCGAATTTTTCAACCTATAAAAATACCATGAAACTGACCAACATCATCACAGGCATTCTGCTCCTCACCGCCCCGTGCGCCGCAGGACAGCAAACGACTCCACAAGATGCGAAGCCCGTTCTCTCGACGACGATCTACAAGAAAGGCGACAACGGCTTCGACACCTATCGCATCCCGGCGACGGTCCGGACCAACAAGGGGACCGTCCTGGCCTTCGCCGAAGCCCGCAAACACAGCCGCAGCGACACAGGCGACATCGACCTGGTACTGCGCCGCTCGACCGACGGCGGCCGTACATGGGGCGATATCATCACCGTATGGGACGACGCGGGCAACGTCTGCGGCAATCCCGCACCGGTCGTAGACCGCGAAACGGGCCGCATACTGCTGCTCTCCACCTGGAACGACGGCACAGACCACGAAAAGGACATCCACGCCCGTACGGCCAAGGACACCCGCCGCGTCTTCGTGCTTTACTCCGACGACGACGGGCTGACCTGGTCCGCACCCCGTGAGATCACCCCGTCCGTCAAGCGCGAAGACTGGACGTGGTACGCCACAGGCCCCTGCCACGCCATCCAGCTCCAAAAGGGCAAACACAAAGGCCGCATCGTAGTCTCCTGCAACCACGGTCTCTTCAAGGACGGCAAGGGCGCAGGGTCCTATTCGCACCTGATCTACTCCGACGACCACGGCCAGACGTGGGCCATCGGCGGCGAAGGGGAACGCGACGGCAACGAAAGCACCGTCACGGAACTCAAAAACGGCGACCTGATGCTCAACATGCGCGGTCCCCGCCATAAAAACCGCGCGGACAACGGCTCCTGCCGTCTGGTAGCCCTCAGCCGCGACCAGGGCCTCACGCTCGAACCCCAATACTACGACCGCGCGCTGACCGAACCCGTCTGCAACGGCAGCATCATCAACTACGCCCCCAAGGGCAAACTGACCCAAACGCTGCTCTTCTCGAACCCCAACCATCCGACCAAACGCAAAGATATGACCGTGAAGATCAGCAAGGACAGCGGCAAGAGCTGGCAGACGGCCTACCAGCTCAGCGACATCGCGGCCGCCTACTCCGACATGGTCGTACTGCCGAACGGCGACCTGGGCGTGATGTACGAGACCGGCGTGGACTCCTGCTACGAGCGCATCGAGTTCACCATCCTTCCCGCGAAGCTGTTCAAATAGGACGGCCTTCCGACCCAAAACCATAAAAACGTCACAACCATGAAAAAAATACAAAAACTGACCTGGATATTCGCCGCGCTGTTTCTTGCCGCGGCATGCAGCAGCGGCGGCGATGAACCCGGCAATCCGGGCGGCAACGAAGGCGGCGGAGGCGGCGAGCCTCAGCCGGAGGCCAACGCCACCTCGCAGGTGTACAAACCGGGCGAGAGCGGCTATGCGGCCTTCCGCATTCCGGCCGTGGTCGTATCGAAAGCCGGCACCGTGCTGGCCTTTACCGAGGGCCGCGTGGACGGCTCGGCGGACGACGGCAACATCGACCTGCTGGTAAAACGCTCCGAGGACAACGGCAAAACATGGAGTTCCCCGATCAAGGTCTACGACGACGGCGAAAACCGCTGCCAGAACCCCGCCCCCGTCGTACTCGACAACGGCCGCATCCTGCTGCTGTTCTGCTGGAACGAGCGTACGCCCGGCAGCGCCAACGGCACAGGCAGCAGCGGCCATCCGCGCCGGGTGATGAAGACCTATTCGGACGACGACGGCAAAACATGGAGCGCCCCTGAGGACATCCACGACCAGGTCGCCATCGCAGGTTACACCTGGTACGCCACGGGGCCCTGCCACGCCATCGTCAAGACGCTCGCGCCGAACAAGGGCCGCATCGTCGTCCCCTGCAACCACAACAAACCCGGCACCGACCCCAAAAGCGAACGCCACGCCCACCTGATCTACTCCGACGACCATGGCCAGACCTGGCACTTGGGAGCCGTCACCGATCACCCCTACGGCAACGAGAGCAGCGTTGTCGAACTGGGCGACGGCAGTCTGATGACCAACATGCGCAACTACGAACCCAACTCGCTGGGTTACCGCTGGCAGGCCGTCAGCCGCGACGGAGGACTCACCTACGAACCGGCGCAGGTAACCACGCTGATCGAACCCAACAACAACGGCTGCCAGGGCAGTATCCTGCGCTATTCGATCAATTCGGCGGGCAAGGCCAACCTGCTCTTCTCGAATCCGAATCACGAGTCGAGCCGCCGCAACGGCAGCATCAAGCTCAGCAGCAACGACGGCCGTTCCTGGTCGCGCACGTTCAAATACGTTCCGGACAACGACTTCTACTCCGCCTATTCCGACCTCACCGTACTGGCGAACAAGAAAGTAGGCATCCTGTTCGAACACGGACACAACAACGGGAAAGGCATCTATTTCCGCAGCTTCGAATTCGCAGAGATCGTCGCGGCGCTCTAAAAGCCCTATATTAGTACTACATATAAAACCTATCAAAAGAAAAACTAGGCTCAAAAGTCAGAAAATCCACAATATATGTATTATATATTAATTATTAATACTATATTTGTAAATGAGAGGTAAAACCTGAAACGATCATCAACCATAACCTTAAACACATTATGAAAACCATCTCAAAACTCTTCATGCCGGTCCTGTTCCTCTTCGGGACAGCGCTGCTTGCGGGATGCGAGGATTCGAAACCGCCAATCGACGAAAGCGAACCCGAAAATCCCACGCTCTTCGAGTACGTGCTGACGGTCGTGGACGACACTACCGGCCAGCCGCGCGCCGAAGAATCCGTCACGGTCAAACGCACCAACAAGGCGGGCGACGTCGTACACTCTTCGGCCGACTACACCACCGACGCCAACGGCATAATTCCGATGAACGTCCGTTCGGGCTATTACGTCGCCGAAGCGGCCTTCGAGCCGGGCGGCAAGAAGGATGTCATCCATAAATTCGAGATCGCCAACCACCTGCTCAAATCGACGATGCACCTCAAGGATCCGAACCCCGACATCTACCCGCACCAGTCCGTCGTCACGGTCAGGAACGCCAAAACGGGCAGCGCCTGGGCACAGAAGGAATTCAAACTCTACTCCGTCGCCGCCGGCGCTGCGACTCACGTAGGAACCTATACCACCGGCGCCGACGGCAAATGGACGGGCGAACTGCTCTCCGGGCTCTACCGCATCGCCTGCCGGTTCGACGACTCCCAGCCGGAGATGACCGCCACGACAGCCGATTTTTCGATCAAGCGCGACATGCCCAACACGGGCGAGATCGACGTACTGCCGGTACTCTTCTGGGACGACTTCAGCTGGGTCGAAGCCGATTGGGGCGAACAGATGCTCAACGGACAGCTGGCCGAAATCATGCCGTGGTATGCAACCGTCGATCCTCCCGTCGCCAACTCCGCCGCACAGCGCGAACAACAGTGGACCACCCTTACCAACCAGGAACACATCGCCGTCCGCGACTCGAAAGGCTACCTGACGCCCGGAACGTTCCAGCCCACCGGCACGGCCCGCTTCGTATTCTTCCGCACGGGCATGATCAAATTCGGCACGACCAAACGCAGCGGCGCCCTCGGCACACCGAAAATCGCCGGTCTGGCGGCCAATTCGACGATCCTCTTCACCTTCGACGCCAATCCGCTGCATACCGTGAGCGGCGGCGCATGGAGCATCCCCGACAGCAAGAACGCACTCAAGCTGAAGATCACGCTGTCCGGCGCCGGCTCCTTCAAGGAGGGTGAAGCCTTGGGCGAAGTGATCCTCGACAACCCCAGCGGTCTCGAAGGAGGCTGGCCGGTAGACCGATGGAACAACCTTTCGGTCACGGTTTACGGCGCCGATGCCGATACGCAGATCGTAATCGGCACGACCAACGAACCCGACACGCCCGCCCGCTTTATGGTCGATAACTTCGTAATCAAAGAGGTTCTATGAATTTAGGTTAATAAGAGCCAGCCGGGAACGGGGATTTCGTACGAAATCCCCGTTCCTTTTACTTTACTTTCCTCTCTTTCACGCGCTCCCAGCTTGCAACACCCGGCCGTAAATCAAATCCGGTCAGGGCCCGCAGGCCCGACGCCAGAGGAGAAGGCATTTTTTCTTTCCATCTACACCCCGCCCCACGCCAGCCATCTCCTCCGCCTCTCCGTCCACGCCTGCCGTACGCCTTGTTTCCTGCTTCAGCTCCCGGCAGGAGCCGAACTAAAATCCAGCCGGCATCAGGCCTGTTTCCCTGCCGGCCTGCACATGCCGCACGCTTCTTCCCTGTGGCCCTGCGACTTCAAAGGAGCGATACCCCCGCCGAACCCCGACCGCCCCGATAGCCCCGACAGCCCGCAGGCCCAGGAAATCCGGCGAACCCCGACGCCCCGGCAATCCTCCGTCCCAGCCCGGGAAACATTCGTCCGCAGTCCGGCTCCGTCCCGCAGCTCATCTCTGCTCTCCAATATAAAAAACAGAGCCGGCACAATGCCGGCTCCGCTCCAAACTATTTACAGGTATTTACTCGATCGTACCGATCTCGGTCTGAGTCAGGTTCGGGTTCTTGTTCATCGCCGTATTGCTGATCGGCCACAGCAGGATGTTCTTTTCATTCTCACGGCCTACGAGACTCGGCACCTCGTCGAAGACCACTCCGAGACGGATAAAGTCCCACCAAAGCTTACCCTCGGCGCAGAACTCCTTCTCGCGTTCACGCAGAAGCGCGGCATAGACTTCCTCTTTGCTAAGCGTCTTGGGATAGAAGTTGGCTCGGTCGTAAGCGCGCTGCGCCACCAGGTTGAGCGCATCGACAGCGGCATCCTTCAGATTCTGGTCGTTCTTGATCTCGGCATCGAACATCAGCAGGTCGGCATAACGGTAGACGATGATGTCCGAATCGAAAATGCGCGCCCCTTCGTTCCACGTACCGGCATATTTGTTGATCCAGCGGTGCGTCGTGTTGTTCTTCTCCGCATCGAGGAAGAAATCGTAGCTTACGCGCGCACGGGAATCCTCCACGCTGACGCCGTTCACGGTCGTCTCGTCGATCACCTCGCGGAAGGCCTCGGTGAACATCGCCCACTGCTGATGGCTTCCCACCTTGACGGGATTTTCGACGTATTTCTCCGAAACGTACTGAATGGCGCAGAGCCAGTCGGACTGGAAACCGCCCTCCTTCTCGTCCTTCTTCATGCCCCAGGCGAAGATCACCTCCGGGTTGAGCTTGTTGGTCACCGAAAATATATCGGCGAAATTGCCGAGGAGCTGTTTGCCGGCAGCTGCCGCAGCAGCCAACGCGTTGTCGCAGGCCGTACGCGCATCGGCGAGCGCGGTCGCGTCCTTGCGCACCTTCGCCATCCAAAGGTAGTAATCCGTCTGCATGGCATAGGCGGCGGCAAGCGTCGGGATGTCGGCGCCCGACGACGATGCGTTCTTGAGGTAATCCACCGCCGCCCCGATGTCGTCGCCGACCTGCCGGAATACGACGTCCGCAGGATCGCGCGTGGGGAACAGTCCGTCCTGACCATCGGACTCGAAACCTGCCGTCAGCACCGGAGCGTCGCCCCAGATACGGCCGATCCAGTAATAGCAGAACGCACGTACGAAGTGTGCGGCTCCCAACACCTGATTCTTCTGTCCCTCGTCCGTAAAGCCGATTCCCGGCACGTATTTGAGAATCAGGTTGGCGTGGTTGATGGTCGTATAGAGACTCGTCCAGTCCGCCTGGGCGTGCGTCGAAGCAATGTTGTTGGTATATACGAAGTCGCGCGAAGGCTGCGTTTCGTTCCCCTTCCCCCAAATCTGCGTGCGGTACTCGCCCCAGTACATATAGTCCGTAGCGAACGCCGCGCGGAAAGTACTCATCATGCCGTACATGTTGGCCAACGCATTCGACTGGCTGCCCCAGGCGTCGCCGCCCGTTACCTGCCCCTTCTGCGCGATGTCCAGATCGCCGTGGCAGGAGACTCCGGCCCAAGAGAGGGTGACCAGGCACAATATTCCGAATATCTTTTTCATAATCCTATATTTAACTTAGTTTCTGTAATATTTAGAAAATCACCTTGATCCCGAGCGAAATACGACGGATCGGAGGATAGTTGTTGTAACCTGCGGCGTTCGTACTCATCGTACCCACCTCGGGCGATACGCCCGGCACTGCAGTAAAGTAGTGCAGGTTGTTTCCCGCCAGCGTAATGGAAGCGCCCTGCATGCCCAGCTTCGAAACGAACTTCTTGGGCAGGTCCCACGCAAGGCTCAGCTCGCGGATACAGAGGTAGTCGCCTTTGAACGCAAAGACGTCCGAATCGTTTTTGAAGTTGGCCGAAATGCTCTCGCCGCCCGAATAGAAGCGGGCGTACTTGGCATCCGGATTCTGGGGCGACCAGGTATCGAGTACGCCGGCGTTCAGCGCCGTATTGCCCGTAAAGGTATTGATGAACTGGCGGGCCATCTGGGCGTGGCGGATGGTGTGCCCGATAGCCCAATCGAGGTAGACGTTCAGCGAAAGGCCCTTATAACGGAATGTATTGCTGAGACCGCCCGTTGAGTGGGGCACGCTGTAACCGATCACGAATTTATCCTCGGAATTGATCTGCTCCACTTCCTCACCGTTTACGACGGCTTTGGTCGTACCGGGACGATTCACCCATTCGTAGTCGCCCATGTTCTTGCGTCCCTTCACGGTCGTGCCGTCGTCGGGATTGTAACCCTTCGAATAGCTGTCGTAGATCGCCGCGGCAAGCTGTTCGGGCGTACGGATGATGTGCTTCATCTTGAAGGCGACCACCTGATAGAGCGACTCGCCCTCGGCGATACCGCCGAAATACTCGTTGGTGTTGCCCACGCGGATACCGTCCACACGGTTCTGGGGCAGGCCGTTGTCAGGCAGCTTCACCACCTTGTTCTTCACATAGCTCCACGTGAACTTCGACTCCCACGAAAAATTCTTTTTCACGATATTGCGGCTGGAGATCTCAAGGTCGAAACCATAGAAACGCACCTTGCCGATATTCGTCTTCACGCTCGAAAAACCGGTCGTGTTGGGCATATCCTTCGAATAGATCAGCTTGTCGGTCAAACGGTTGAAGTAGTCTGCCGTCACCATCAGGCGGTTATTGAACATCGACAGGTCAAAACCCGCATCCAGCTGCGTGGTCACCTCCCACTGCAAATCCTGATTGGGCATCACGGCGGGATAAAGGCCCGGATTGCCGTTGTAGAAGTTCACGTTGTACTTGCCGCGCGCGTCATTTACCGAGATGTAGTTGTTACCGGTCTGACCGTAACTCACACGGAATTTCAGGTCGTCCACGACCCGCCGCGCAGACTCCATGAAGTTCTCCTCGGAGATCATCCAGCCGGCGGACATGGCCGGGAAATAACCCCACTGATTGCCTTTGAGGAATTTCGACGATCCGTCGGCACGGAACGTCGCAGTAAGCATGTACTTCTTTTTATAGTCGTAGTTGATACGGCCGAAGTAGCTGAGCATCACGATTTCGGAGAAACTGCTCGTACTCGACGTACGGTCGGGCTGCGCCGTCAGCGTGGGCGTCAGGTCCGATCCTCCTCCCTCGGCGGAAGCGGCGAACGCATTGGTTTTATCGCGCGAATAGGAGTAACCGGCCATGGCCGAAAGGCTGTGCTTCTCGGCGAAGGTGCGGGAATAATTCACATAGGCGTCCAGTTTCGTACGCGTCAGTTCGTTGAAACTCTCCGTAGTCGGTGTCAGATTCGAGAAATAGCCGCGCTTGCGGAACGAGCTTTTGCGGGTCACGTGGTTGTAAGTCGATGCGTCCACCGTGGCTTTCAGCCCGTCGATAATCTCCCAATCTATTCCGCCTACGATCGAAAGCCGCTTGTTGCGGTTGTCGAAATCATAGATGTAGGCATAGTATTCAGGGTTCAGCGACGTAGCATTGTAACCGTACGCCGGCGTCACGCCGTCCGCCATGTAGCGTTTCATGGTGGGGGCTGCAGAGAGGGCGCGCGAGATGGCATTCATCTGGTTGTCGAACTCTTCGCTCCGGGCATCCGAATAATCGATCGTAGCGCGCACCCTGAGACGCTTCGCCACATTGGAGTTCAGGCTCAGGCGTGCGTTCAGCCGGTCGTACCCCGTACCCAGCGCCACACCTTCGTCTTTGGTGTAACCCACGCTGGCCGCATAGGAGGTCTTCTCCGTACCGCCGTCGATACCTATATAATAATTCTGCCACCAGTTGTCGCGAAAGAGGACGTCCTGCCAGTCGTTATCCTGGAAAATCAGCCATTTGGTATTGTCCAGCGGGTCGCGCATCTTCTTGTAGCCGGACGGCAGGGCCTCGCCCTCTTCGAGCCAGCGGGTCGAGTAGACAGAACTGGCGTCGTTGATCGAACTTGCCGAGAAACCCGACGTAAAGTTATTCATGGGGCTTGTGCCCTCGGCGATCGAGGTACGCACGATGCGGATGTAATCCTCGGCGCCGAGCAGGTCGAAACGACGCTCGGCCTGCTGGAAACCGACATTGGCGTCGAACGTCACACGGGGCCCCATATTGCGCTTACCCGACTTTGTGGTAATCAGCACAACGCCGTTCGAACCGCGCGAACCGTAGACGGCCGTCGAAGCGGCGTCCTTGAGTACCTCCATCGACTCGATGTCGTTGGGGTTGATACCCGAAAAAGCGCGTTCCACACCGTCCACCAGGATCAGCGGGTCGTTATTACCGTCGATCGACGAACCGCCGCGGATGCGGATCACGGGATCTGCGCCGGGCGTGTTGTTGCTGCTGTAAACACGCGCACCGGCGATCTTGCCCTTCAGCGCCTCGCCGAGCGTATTGACCGGCGTGCCCCTTACCAGATCGCCGTCGATCTTGGTCACGGCCGAAGTAATCGTACGGCGCGACTGCGTACCGTAGCCCACGACGACGATCTCGTCCATGCCCACTGCGGTCTGCGACATGACCACGTCGAGGACGGTCCGGTTACCCACTTCGACGCGCTGAGTTTCGAAACCCAGAAAGAAAAACACGAGCGTCGCCCCTTTCGGCACCTCGATCGAGTACTCGCCGTCGCTGTTGGTGGTGGTACCCGTCGAGGTATTCTCGACAATAATCGACACGCCCGTCAGTTTTTCACCTGTGTTGTCCTTTACAACGCCCTTCAAGGCTACGTTTTGCGCCAAAGCACCTGCACACAGGAAAATTCCCAGTACGGAAAGCAGCATGCGCGCCACAAGGCCGGCTCTGCTTCTGTTTCTGTTCGTTGAGAAAACTTCAAGCATACTTCAAGATTTAAGTTAATAGTTAAGGTTAATAGTGAATTCGATATAGAGTTATGGTTTATTAAGTATTATTTAATGATGCAATATAGCAATATTTTTTGAAAAAAAGCACACAGCAAGCCTTTTTGTATTATTTTATATAATATTTATTCGAAGATTAGATCGTCCGCCCGACTCCCAACGCCTACGCACCGGACAACAGACGCCCGCCGATGGGCGCCTTCGTGCGGGGGCAGACCGGGAAGTCCCCCCAATTCACGACGACGGCGCGCCCTGCGCAGGGCCATTGGGAAACACGCGATTGCAAATGCCGTCGCCGATCGAGACAAAACGGAGCGGGATGGCGATTTGAAAATCGTCATCC
>CAKVKI010000004.1 GCA_934754975.1 uncultured Alistipes sp.
TGATGTAGATGGGCTGGCGTTTGGACGAGATCATGCCGTTGCCATAGAGACATATCGGCAGGATGTCCAGCCCGAGTTCCGCCGCGAGGTAGAAGGCGCCCTTGTGGAAACGCTTGATCCTGCCGTCGGCCGAGCGCGTGCCTTCGGGGAAGACGATCACGCTGTATCCTTCGGCGACCTTCTGCGCGAGCGCCGGGGCGAGGTGTTCGTACCCGTCCGCAGCGTGGTAGAAACCCAGGTAGCGGACGATGCGTCCGAAGACCGGCGAACGCCATACCCAGCCGTTGGTCACCATCACCGCCTTGGGACAGATGCTCAGCAGTACGAGTATGTCGATGAACGACTGATGGTTGGCGATTACCACCGCCGGTTCGGCGAATGTCTCGCCCGCGTCGTTCAGGCGGATGGTTTTGGTGGTGACCATCGCCCGCAGGAATCCCCGCGTCATGTGGTGGATCGACCACTGCACGATGCGCTGCTTGCGGCGGCGTGCCATCGGCAGGGGCCAGAGCGTGAAGATCAGCGCCTGCAGCAGCTGGCATCCCGTCACGAACAGCCCGAATGCGTAGAGGGTGTTGAGCAGGCTGCCCAGCGTATAGGGCGCGCCGCCTTTTTCGGTCTGCGACGAGACGAGCATCCGGAACAGCACGGGCTGTACGGTATAGGAGACCAGCACCACGGCGACGATGCCGAAGAGCGAGATCAGCGCCAGCGAATGAAGCGCCGGATGCCGCGCGAAGATCAGTGCGCCCAGTCCCACGACGACCGTGAAGGCCGAGAAGAAGATGGCCGTCTTGTGCGTGTCGAGCATCCTGCGCCCGGTTTTGTACTCGCTCAGCAGTCCGTCCATGATGAAGATGCTGAAGTCGTCGCCGATGCCGAATATGAAGGTCGAGAGGATGATCGTCACGATGTTGAACTCGATGCCCAGCATGGCCATCAGTCCGAGGATGATGACCCACCCGACGGCCATCGGCAGCAGCGACATCAGCGTCAGTTCGATCCGGCCGTAACAGAGGAACAGCGCCAGAGTGACCAGGATCGACGAGATCGAGAGGATCAGGTAAAAGTTGTGATTCACGCTCCGCGCCATTTTCCCGGCGTAGAACGCCCGGTCTGCGACCACGATGTCGTCCGTTGCCGAAAATGCCGCGTACACCTCGTGCTTGCAGCTGTCGGCCAGCGTTACGTGGCTCAGGAATATGGGGGACTTCTCCTGCCCGTCGATCCATTCGCGGAATACGTCGCGCGCCGCCGCGGACGCGTAGTCGAGCGGGCCGTACTCCTTTTCGGTCAGCCTCAGCGCGCCGTCGAACGCACCGTCGGCGAAGCCGTAGCGTTTTTCCGCCTCCCGAATCCCCGCGCGGACCGTTTCCCGCCGCTGCGGAGTCCAGAATTTCCGCCACCGTTCCAGCCGCCGCTGTTGTTCGGCGCTGTCCACCACGAACGATGCGATGCCGGCGTAGGAGTCGATTTTCCCGGCCTGTTTGAGCGAGTCGAGCCGCCGGCCCATGCGCAGGTAGCTAGCGACGGCTTCGCCCTGCGTGTCGGCCGTGGTGATGAAGAGTACCTTCGAGCGCGCTCCGTCTTCGTTGGTCAGCCTGCTCAGCCGCTCCTGCGCCGGGGCCAGCCGGGGCGGGTTGTAGTTCAGGTGCATCATGTCGCTGTCGAAGCCGATGCGGTTGAAGAAGAAGAGACAGATGAACGTGAGCAGTAGGATCGCCGCCACCAGCGGGCGGTTCCGGTCGGGGCGCATTCCCGTAAGCCGCTCCACCCGTTCCAGCACGGCGGACCCCCCCCCGCGATTCTCCTTACGGATCAGGTGGGGAAGCAGCACCAGGCTGAAAAGCGTCGTTCCGACCAGCGTCAGCGATGCGAACAGCCCGAAGTCGCGCAGCAGCTGCGAATCGGTGAAGAGCAGTCCCGCGAAGGCTCCGATGGTCGTTATGCTGCCGATGGTCAGCGGATAGGCCAGGTCGCGGATGATCTGCCGCGGGTCGTGGCAGTGGTTCGCATGGCAGAGGATATGGATCGAATAGCTCAGCGCGATGCCGACCACGACGGTTCCCGCGCCGACGGCGATCGACGAAATCGTATGGCACAGCAGCGACATGAGCGCCAGCGCGAACAGGGCGCCGAGCGCCACGGGAATCAGGGCCAGCAGGACCGAAAGTTTGTTGCGGAACGAGAGGGTGATGAACACCACGATAATCAGGATGGCGATGTTGAGCGTCAGCATCATGTCGCGCTTGATCTGTCGGGCGTTGTAGGCCGCCACGGCGGGTCCTCCGTAATAATCCGCCGTGATTCCTGCGGCGGCGTATTCGGCGTTCAGCCCCTCCAGCGCCGACTCGATCCGTTCGATCAGCCGGTCGCCGACGCCCGTGTCGCCGCTCTGGTAGTGCGGTGATATAAAGACCAGCAGCGTGGTCATGTCCTTCGAGAAGAGGTAGTCGTCGCAGAGCGTATAGCTGCCTCCGATGTTCAGCTCCTGCAGCTTGCCCAGCGCGCCGAACGACAGCCCCAGCGGATCGTCGTAGATGTATTCGTCGATAAATCCCCCGACGGGCGACAGCAGGCGGCGGTAGTTGCCCTCCATCGCCTGTGCGATGCCCCGCGGGGTGACGAGCGTGTCCATGCGGGCGTAATCCGCTTCCGAAAGCAGCAGCGGCAGGTTGCCCTGCAGGAACGACCGCATGCCGTCCGCCAGTTCGCTGCCGAACGTCGCTTCGACTTCGGCATAACGCCTGAAGAGCGTGTCGGCGTTGAGCCGCGCCGCCAGCGAATCGGCGCAGGCCATCATCTCGTCGGCCTTCTCCGCCGCATCTTCCCCGGCATTTATCATCACGGCGATCTTGTCCTTGATCTTCAGGTTCGAGAACGCCGCGGCCGCCTTCCGCTCCCCGTCGGGGAAGAATCCGGTGATGTTTTCGCTGAACCGCAGCTGCAGTGCGGCCCAGCCCATCGCCACGACCAGCGCTCCCAGCAGCGCATAGAGCAGTGTGCGGCGGGATTCGAAGAAGTCGTACAGGGCGATGAAGAATTTATTCATGGCGGGGCGTGCGTTTACAGAAGACGAGCAGGGCGTAGCTGACCGCGGCGGCGGCGACCGCGCATACGGCGGCCATGACGAAACTGCCGACGATGTACTGGAACATGTCCGCGGCCGCCCTTTCGAGCGTGATGTCCGACAGCGACAGCGGCATTGCGCGCCGCAGTACCTGCGCGCCGGTCCAGTAGCTGCCGTAGAGGATGAAGGGGATCATCGGCGGGATGCTGATGTTCGAACTGAGGATCGCCACGGCCTTGTTGAGCCGTGTGAAGTGGGCCGTAACCCCCGCCGCGATCATCTGATAGCCCCACAGCGGGGCGATGCCGAAGAAGATCCCCAGCCCGATCGAGGCGGCCAGCTGCGGATTCGAATCCCGCGAACGGGTGATGTTGTCCGCCACGAAACGCCGGATATTCTCTTTGGTGAGCGAGCGCAGGAACCGCCACGGATAGTAGAACAGCAGGGCGCCCAGCACGAGGAACGTGTTGAGGATGCTGATGCGCGTGAAATCCTTGCCCGGGCGGAAGTGCGTCACGCGTTCGTCCTTTTCGGGGTAGAAGACGTTGACGGGGATGTTGCGCACGGCGATTCCCCGCCATGCGGCCCGTACCAACACCTCGACTTCGAATTCGTAGCGGCGCGTCAGGAACCGCATGCCCTTCATCCGCCGTACGGGATAGAGCCGGAATCCCGACTGGGTATCGTCGAGCCGCATGCCGGTCTCGACGCGGAACCAGAAGTTCGAGAATTTGTTGGCGAAGGTGTTCTTGCCCGGCATGTTGTCCGAGCGGAGGTTCCGGGCGCCTACCAGCAGCGCGTCGGGCGTCTTTTCGATCTCTTGGACGAACTTCGGGATGTCCGACGCGAAGTGTTGTCCGTCCGAGTCGATCGTTATCATGTACCGGTAGCCGTGTTCTTCGGCATAGCGCAGTGCCCGGCGTATGGCGTATCCCTTGCCGCGGTTCGGGGCGTAGGAGATCGTCTCGACGCCTTCGGCGGCCAGTATCTGCGCCGTCGAATCGGTCGAGCCGTCGTTTACGACCAGCACGTGCGCACAGTAGCGGCGCACGTCGCCGATCACGCGGGCGACGGTTTTTTCGTTGTTGTAGGTCGGGATCACCGCCAGTATGTCGTTCCGGTCGTTTGTCATGGTTCGGGGGTGACGGTCGCTTTGAGTTTGAGAGCCGTTTTTTTGTTGTTTGTGATGACGCAGGTCACTTTTTTCGCCGCCGTGCCGTCGTCTGCGAGGCGGATGTCTATGTCGAGCAGGCCGTCCGCCTGCGGAACGATCATGCCGAGGAATTTACATTCGCGGATCGCCGTGAAGCGATATTTGCATCCCGTCCCCAGCTCCAGGCACTCCCGGACGATTTGCAGCGAGCAAACGCCCGGCAGTACGGGATTGCCGGGGAAGTGTCCCCCGTAGACCGGATGCGCCGCATCGAGCCGGACCCGGAATGCGAGGCGGCCGTCTGCCGAGAAGTAGTTGTCTATGTCGCTGAACAGTTTCTGCATCTGAGTCGGGATCGGCGGTCAGGGGTTGAATTTCGCGGGATCGACCGCGAGGTTGAATTGTTTGTTGCGGAACTCGTAGACCGAATGTCCGCCTTCGGTTTCGTTCAGTTCCATCCGGTCGAGCGTCATGTTCTCCATGTCGAAGCGGAGCGTGATCGAGTCGATGTATTTGCGGGCGCGGCGCGACAGGGGCGTCATCTGTACGGTCCCCGCGCCCTCCGTTTCGTCGTAGCCGATCTGCCACCCCTCGCCGAACTGCGTGAGGTCGCCCGTCATGCTGGCGCGGATCATCAGCGCGACCTGCTGCAGCATGGGATTGGCCGAGGTCGCGGTTTCTGTCACCTGCCCGGCGGTCCTGAGGATGATGCGGTCGTCGCGGATGATGACCTTGTCGCCCGCAGGCTCGGTGTATTCGAGCGCCATGGCTTTGGCGTTGTCGTAGTAGAAACGGCCTTTGAGTTCGATTTCGCTCTTCATGCGGCGGACCTGCCGGTGCTGCGTGAAGTCGCACTGAATGGTCCTGTTCTCGCGGCTGGCTTGGGCGAGCCGCTCCCGGAACGAGTCGGGCAGCTGCCCTTGGGCCGTCAGCGCCGACAGCAGTGCGAGGGGGATTAGCAGGGTGGTTATTTTCATGGTTTTTCGATTTTAAACAGTTCGCATATGGTCGCCGTGCCGTAGCCGCATCGTTTCAGGTCGTCGAGAACCAGCCCGAGCAGCCGCTCCGCGCCGGGACGGTTGTCGTGCAGCAGGATCACCTTGCCGTCGCCCAGCCGGCGGCCGATGCGCTTCGCCACGGCTTCGCGGCTACGGCGCAGGAGCGTGTCGAACGAGCGGATGCTCCACCCGATGCAGCGGCTCTGCGTCCGCTTCACGGCCCGCGCCACCATCGGGTTGGTAACCCCGAACGGCGGCCGGAAAAGGTGCGTCTCCACGCCGGCGATTTGTCTGAGCGACTCCCTGCACCGCAGGATGTCGGCCGTCATCGCCCGGCTGCTCCGCATCGGGAACCCGGCGGCATGCTCCCAGGTGTGTACGCCTATGTCGTGTCCTTCGGCGGCGATGCGGCGCACCAGATCCGGATGCCGCTCGGCCCTGGCGCCGACCAGGAAGAACGTCGCCCGCACGCCCCGCTCCCGGAGCAGGTCCAGCACGCGGGGCGTCCGTTCGGGGTCCGGTCCGTCGTCGAACGTCAGCGCGACGACCCGTCCCGCGGCCCGGTTGCGGCACAGCGTGCGGACGTACGCCCCCAGCCGTATCTGGTAGGAGCAGTAGAACAGGACGAATCCCGCGGCGATCAGGACGGCGGCTACATACATATCAGTTCGACGGCCGATTCGGTGCGGCCCGAGAAATCGTTGTAAAGCGTGATTTTACGTCCGGCATTCTCCGCAACCGCCTGCCGGAACACTTCGGCGATCGCTGTAAAGTGCGGCTTGACGCCGGTTTGCGAAGCCCGTATCGCCCGGCCTTCGGACGCTTCCGCGCCGGCTTGCCCGATGCAGGCGTTTTTGTCTCCGTATGCCTTTCCGCCGGCTTCGCCTTCGTGTGTTTTTCCGTCGGGGGCTTCGGCGCGGGGCTTCTCTTCCCTGCCCGTTTCTTCCTCCGCCGGACAGCCGCCGTCCGCCGCCGGAGTTCCGGCCGGGATGCGGATTCCCGTAATTGCGGCGACAGAACAGTCGAACCTCTCGGCCGTCAAAACGAAGAATACCGACGATTCGCCCCAGGCTCCCTCCCGCGCGACGCGGAGCCGCTGCAGGACTTTCTCGACCGAGGGCGTCGTCTCGTCGAATGCGCCGACCAGCACGGCCCGCGACCAGCCCGCGCCGATGCGCAGCGCGGCGTCCGTGAGCGCGTTTTCGAAACTCGTCCAGCGGTGGGCGTAGGTGGTGTTGTAACAGTGCATTCCGCGCAGCAGGGCGATCTGTGCGCCGACCGTGTTGAAGGTCGATTGGATGAACGGCGTGGGGTTGAGCATCGTCTCATCGCCTGCGATCAGCCCGTCGAGGAATTTCTCGCTGTCGGCGATGCACCCCAGTCCCGTCGCGGTGACTATCGCGTCGATCTGTGCGCGGTTGCCGAATTCCAGCAGCGATTCGATGCCGGCGGCCACGCCCGACTTCACGACGCGGCTCATCCGCCGCCGCAGGTTCATCTCGGGAATCAGGACCTTGATGTCGCTGCGCAGCTCCGCGCCCGATGTTATGCAATTGACGTATATCTTCATTTTGCGAATATCAGAGTGGAACAGTTTCCGCCGAATCCGAACGAATTGGACAGCACCGAATTTACGGCTGCGGATTCCGTCTCCGCGACGGGCCGCAGCCCCAGTTCCGGAATCGGCTCCGCGAATCCGGGATTTCCGTAGCGCAGTCCGTGCCGGACGGCCAGCGCCGACAGCACGGCTTCGATGCCGCCCGCCGCGGCCAGCGCGTGCCCGGTGAAGCCCTTCGTCGAACTGAAGGGCGGCACCTTCCCGCCGAACAGCCGCCGCAGGGCGGCGCCTTCGGTCAGGTCGTTGTTCGGGGTCGCCGTGCCGTGGACGTTGATGTAGTCCACGCTTTCCAGTCCGCTCCGGGCCACCGCTTCGGCCATGGCGCGGTACGCCCCCTCGCCCGTCTCGGACGAAGCGGTCTGGTGGTGGGCGTCGTTGGCGTTGGCGTACCCCGCAAGGCGGCAGTAGGAGCGCATGCCCGGCGCTTCGCGTGCGAGGACGACATATCCGGCCCCTTCGCCCAGATTCAGCCCTGCGCGCGTGGCGTCGAACGGGCGGCACCGCTCCCGGTCGAGAATCGAGAGCGAGTTGAATCCGTTGAGCGTGAAGCGGCAAAGCGCGTCCGTGCCTCCGGCCACGACATAATCGGCCATGTCGTTTTCGAGCAGCAAGGCTCCGGTGATGATGGCGTTCGCGGCCGACGAACAGGCCGTGCTGACGGTCGCCGTGTAACCCGTGACGCCGCAGTACTCCGCGATCCGGCGGGTGCTGTCGGCGCAGTCGTGCCCCGCCACTGAACGCAGGCGGCCTCTGCCGTTGTCCGACCGGAAGTCGCGGTAGAAATTCTCCGTGAGGTCCATGCCGCCGACCGAGGTCCCCGAAACGAGGGCCACGCGCGCCGCGGCGGGAATCGCCGCATCGGCCACGGCCTGCGCCGCGGCGATCATCCCCAGCAGGGCCGTGCGCGAAGGGGTCTCGCGCGCCGGAATGCCGAGCAGTTCGCCGAGCGCCCGGTTGTCGCGCCGGACCTCTCCGACGGGCACGTCGACGGCCGAGCGGAGAAGCGTCGGCTTCCCGATTCCGCTGCGTCCGGCCCGCAGGGCCGCCAGCGTCTCCCCGGCCCCGTTGCCGAGTGCCGAGATGATTCCTATGCCCCGGACGGCTATGTTCATTTGCGGTTTTTACGGATATAGTCGGCCAGCGTGGCGACCGAGTGGAATATCGGTTTGGCTTCGGCCGGGTTGGCCAGCCGGATGCCGTAGTGTTTTTCGAGCAGGAGCGTGATTTCGAGGGCGTCGATCGAATCCAGTCCGAGTCCGTCGCCGAACAGCGGCGCGTCGGTGCCGATCTCTTCGGCGGTAATCTCCTCCAGGTTCAGCGCTTCGATAATCTGCTGTTTGAGTTGCAGTTCCAGGTCTTCCATCGTATCTATTTCAGTTTTTCGGTTAATGTAAGTTCACAGTCGTATTCCCCGCCGCAGAGTTCGCACCAGCCCCACACGACGGCGTCCATGCGTCCTTGGGCGATCAGTCCGGCGGCGTATTCCCGGATAAAGTTACAGCTTTTGTCGGGGAACGCAAAAAAACTGCTCTCGCCTTTGAATCCGTGCTTGATCGCAATCTGTCCCAGCATGATGTTCGGAAGCGTGTAGACGAACACTGCCGGGGAGGCTCCGCTCCCGTCGTCGGCGTCGATGACCGCCTGATGGCGCATGTCGCTGTCGAGCGACGCGCTGCGGTTGGCCAGCACCACGCCGATCCGCTCGGCCGGGCAGTCGGGCCGTCGTCCGGCCAGCAGTTCGCACGATGCGACGTAGGCCAGCTTGCAGAGGTCGTCCATCTTCGAAAACTTCATGTTCGGGTCTGCCAGCGCGCGGTATCTCTCGCGGATGAAGGCGCCGAACGGCATCTCCGGATGCCGCGTTATGGCGACGTGCGCCGTGTCGCGGGCGGCGCGTATCCCTCCGGCTTCGTCGCCGCCTGCCTGCCCGGCGTTTGTTATGACGTTGTTTCCGTTCGCTCCGGCGCACTCTTTCTGTCCGACGTTCGCTGCGGCGTTACTCTCGTCCGCTCCGGTGAATCCGGGTTGTCCGCCGGCTGTTTCCTGCCTGCGGATGTTCTGTGCGTCGTCCCGGTCGGTTTCGGCGCCGTTTGTCCCGTCCTGACGGGCGGGATTCTCTCCGGCGCAGTATCGTCCGCCGAAAGCGTCGCTTCGCTCTGCCGCGGCATTCCCGTCCATGTTGCCCGTCTCCTCCGTGCCGTATGCGTTTCGTCCCGTCCCGCGCCGGAATACCGCCGCGGCGTTGCAGCCGCCGAATCCCGATGCCGTTTTCAGTGCGGCTTCCGCCCGGGTCGTACGGTGTTCCGCGCTCACGTTCAGCGGATAGGGCACTCCGCACTCCGCATAGCCTTTGACGCCGAAGACGGTTCCTTCGGCCAATCCGTGTACCGTGACGATGCTTTCGATGACGCCCGAAGCGCCGAGCGTATGCCCGAAATAGGGTTTGAGCGAGTTGCAGGGCGTGCCGCACAATTCCGCGAGATGCAGCGCCCGGCTCTCCATTTCGTCGTTGTAGAGCGTCGCCGTGCCGTGGGGATTGACCATGCCGATCTCTGCGGCGCCGAGCGACGCTTCGCTGAGCGCCGCACGGATTGCGAACGCGAGTCCGTCGCCCGTGCGCGACGGAGCCGATATGTGGTTCGCGTCGTTGGAGATGCCGCCGCCCGCCACGGTGACGCCCGTCGCCGAAAGTCCTCTGTCGGCCGTGAGCAGCGCCGCGCCGCCGGCTTCGCCCAGCGTCAGCCCGTCGCGCGCCGCATCGTAGGGGCGGCAGAGCGTAGGACTTACCGATTTGAAGGCGTTGAATCCGCTGACGATAAAATCGCACAGCAGGTCGAATCCCGCGACGAAAACATGATCGTACGCGCCGCTGCGGATCAGCCGCGACGCGACGACGATGGCCGACACGCCCGAAATGCAGGCGTTCGAAATCACCAGCGGCCGGTTCGCCGCCCCGAAATGCCTTCCGACGACCTGCGCCGTGTCGTTCAGGTCGCATTTCGCCGGGTCGCTGTCCAGCAGGCCGATATTGCCTTTGGTCGTGGAGAGCAGGATGAGCGTCCGTTCGTCCGCAGGCGACACGCCCGATTCGGCGATCACCTCGCCGAGCGTCAGCAGCGCCAGTTGTTCCGCGGGCGTATATTCCGCCACTTCCCGCTCCGCCGCCAGCTGCGCAAACCGTTCCGGGGCGATCCGGCAGACGGGCGTGCCGTCGTGCCACGCCGAGAGATTCGTCCTCCCGGCGCGCACGGCTTCCATATTCTCCCGCGTGCCGGACCCGAGCGACGACAGGATACTGTCGGGTCCCCACCAGACTGCTATTTCACGTCCCATTTCTCTTTCCATTTGCGGTAGAACTCCGGCGCGAGCAGCTGCAGCTCGCCGCGGCCGTCGAGGAATACCTGCGTCGAGCTTCCCTCGGCGACGATTTCGCCGTCGGTGGCGCTGCGGATCGTATATTCGAAACAGATTTTCGCCGCTTCGGTGGCGATATAGCGGGTCTCGACCACGGCCGTGTCGTTTACGCGCAGCGGCTTTTTGTATTGCAGCTGCAGTTCGACGATCGGCGCGGTGTAGCCGCTGGCATGGATGTCCATGTAGCCCAGTCCCGCGAATTCGCGCCCGAAGGCCTCGCGTCCGTCTTCGAAATAGCGCACGTATTCGCCGTGCCACACGATCTGCATCGAGTCCACCTCGCTGAACCTTACGCGCAGCGACGTCTTGCCGACCAGACTCGCCTCCGCTGTTTTTCTGCGTACCATCACTCTTCCATGTATATTTTCATCCGGCACTCGGCGACGGGCTTTCCGCCGCATTCGGTCCGTGCCGAAAGCAGGGTTACGTTCATTACCGCCTGTTCGACGACGCTGGTCGTGACGAGCCGGCTGCCGACCGGCGGCAGTGCGTGGACTTTCAGGTCGTTCACGGCCCCGATATATCCCAGCTGCACCTTTTCGCCGCGGCCGCGGCTGATGTAACCTGCGCGCAGGGCGGCCGACTGGGCGATATGCTCGATCAGGCCGCACTCGCTGAGCGCGCCCTCTTCGACAAAGATGTTGTCCCCGCATACGGTCAGCCCGCTGCGGGCGCATCCGTCTTCGCCGATGCCGTAGAAGGCGTCCACCATGACGATCGGCGGCCGCTGCGGAATGTATTCCAATATTTCGTCCGCCGCAATCAGGGCTTTCTCAGGTACTCCCATAACGGTCCTTTTTTATTTCGTTTCAGCCGCAGCGTATCAACCAGCGCGCTCTGCGCGTCGTCGGGGAAAACCCACGCCTTGCCCGTTGCGGCGGCCGCGCTGCGGGCCTCTTCCAGGTCGAAATCCGGAGCGATGTAATAGGCCGGCGCCAGCAGGTCGTCGTCCGGGCCGACGACGCCTTCGCGTGCGGCCAGCTCCGCCAGCCGGGTGTGCGGATAGATGCGCATGCCCGCATAGGGGAACATGACGGTATATTCCAGCCGGCGCGAATTTTCGATCGTTTCGCGCACATTCTCCCGCGTGTCGCCGTACCCGCCCAGAATCAGGAAGTGGGCGTAGTAGACCCCGTTGTCCAGCGCCAGCCGGCTGGCCCGCACGACGTCGCCGAAGGTGAAGCGTTTGCCGTAGGCTTCCAGCGTCCGGTCGCAGAACGACTCGGTGCCGTATTCGATGTGGGTCAGGCCCGAAGCCCTGAACAGCCGCATCTGTTCGGCGTCTATGCCCCGCGGCGAGAAGTAGGCGCCCCACTCGATGTTCGTCCCGCGCCGGATGAGCGTTTCGGCCAGCCGGACGTTGTATTCGGGACGGATGTTGAACACCGAGTCGGTGAAGAACAGGTAATTTATTCCGTAATCGCGTTTGGCGCGGAGGATGTTTTCGGCGATGATCTCGGGGTCCATCGTGCGCACGCACCGCCCGTCGATATGGGGATACGAACAGTAGATGCACTCGTAGGGGCATCCCCGCTTGGTCTGGATGTTGAGCATGCCGCTCCGCTTCCAGTAATACCCGGTCAGCTCCGGCTCGAACTCCACTTCGATCGCCGGCAAGTAGCTGCGCCGCCCGTTTCCGGTGCGCCCGCTTCCCGTGGGTCCGTTTTCGATGCGCCCGTTTCCCGTGAGTTTGTTTCCCGTACGCCCGTCGCAGGTGTAGACCGCCGGAATGTCTATTCCGGTTTCGCCCCGCTCCAAGGCTCCGATCAGCTCCGCCAGCGGCCCTTCGCCCTCGCCGTGAATGCCGTAATCGGCCCCCAGCTCCCGCATGAACGCCTGCGGATAGATCGAGAATCCCGCTCCGCCGATAATCAGGGGCGCGTCGCTGGCCGCGCGTATGACGTCGATCAGCGACTTGTACTCCGGCAGGAACCCCCGCCGGTCGAGCGAATTGGCGCCGTCCACGTTGCGCAGCGACACCCCGATATAGCGGGGCGCGAGCGTGCGGATGCGTTCGGCCAGCTCTTCGTCCGTGAGCAGGTTGCAGTCGGCCGTATCGACACGTATCCCGCTTATCGTGCGCTCGAGGTGGGTTTTCAGGTAGGAAATTCCGAGCGGATAAACGGGGTAGGGCGACGTATGGCGGTTTGCCGAAATGAGTAATATGCTACATGCGCTCACGACCAGAACCGATAGAAATTGAACCATTGCTGCGGATAGCGCCTTACCACGGCTTCGAGCGAGCGGACATAGCTTCCGAGTACGGCGTTCGGGGTTTTGCCGTCCGGTGAGTCCGGGATGTCGAAGATGAAGCGGTAACGCCTGCCGCGTTCGCGCATCGCATAATAGAAGACCGCCGGCGCCCGGAACTTCTCGGCGACGACGAACGGTCCCGCCGGGAACAGGGCCTTGCGGCCCATGAAGGTCACCGGCGCCGTGGCGCTGCCTGCGACGAAGCGGTCGCCCTGGAAGCAGACGTACTCCCTGCGGTCGAGTACCTCCTTGATCCGCAGGATCGACTCGATGCCCCCTTCGTTCACGGGGATCACCTTATATCCCTCCTGTTTGCAGTGCTTGTCCATGACGCTTTTGATTCGTTGGTATTCGGCGTCGTACATCACCAGATGCATCCTGCGGGCGTAGTCGCCGAAAAATCCGGCTCCCGTGCCCCAGCAGCCGACGTGTGCGCCGATGATTACCGCGCCGCGTCCGCCGTCGAGCAGACGCAGGAAAGCGTCGTAATTTTCGAACTCGAATTTATACCGGTCCGCCATGCCGCTGCCGATGGCTACCCGGTCGATGATGGTCTGTCCCAGCGCGTAATAGTGGGCATAGAGCCTGACCGCCGAACGGAAGACGCCGTAACGGAGTATGCGGCGGTTATAAAACCAGACGGCCCGCGTGGCGCGGGGTGCGAAAGGGATGAAGTAAACGACTACCAGCGAGAGGAAAACGTACGCGGCGCGTATTCCGAACACGCTTATCAGGAAGATGAAAAAGCTGTATCCGAAAGATCCGCCGCGCGAGCGTCCGCTCCACTGTTTGTCGTTATTTGCCATTCGTCCGGCTGATAATCAGGTCGTAGAAATCCTGAAAGGTCTTCAGTTCCTTGAAGTCGGGCCCCGTGAGCGTCACGCCGAAATTCTTATCGACGAGTACTACGACGTCCACCAGATCGAGACTGTCGAGGTCGAGCGTTTCGAGCAGCGGCGCATCGGGGGTGATGACCTCCTGTTCCACTTCGAATTCATCGGCTAAAACGGTATTGATCTTTTCGATAAGTTCCTGTTGTGTCATTGTTTGTATGGAGTTTATTTGCATTTCTTAATGATGAGGGTCGAGTTGGTGCCGCCGAATCCGAACGAGTTCGACAGGAACCGGTCGAAGGCGAGGTCCACTTTCCGGGCGGGAATGTTGAGCTTCGAGGTGGCCTGGTCTCCCTGCGCGAAATTGATGTTCGGGGCGATGAATCCATGCTCCATCATCAGCATCGAGTAGACGATTTCGCTGGCTCCCGCCATCCACATTTCATGGCCGGTCATCGACTTGGTCGAGGCGACGTAGGGTCTGTCCGCGCCGAACACCTCGTCGATGGCCAGCGCTTCGTTGTAGTCGCCCAGCGGCGTCGAGGTGGCGTGGGCGTTGACGTAGGGTATCTCTCCGGGCTGCATGCCCGCATCCGCCAGACAGCGCAGCAGCGAACGGCGCGGCCCGTCCACGTTCGGCACGGAGATATGTTCGCCGTTCGACGAGAACCCGTATCCGGCCACTTCGCCCAGTATCGCCGCGCCCCGGCGCACCGCCGAGTCGTAGCTTTCGAGTATCACGGTCGCCGCGCCTCCGCTCGGCACCAGCCCGTCGCGGTCCTTGTCGAAGGGGCGCGATGCCGCTGCAGGGTCCGATTCGCGCTTCGAGAAGGCTCCCAGCCCGTCGAAACTGCCGACCGAATAGATGTTCACCTCCTGCGCTCCGCCGCATACGATGCGCTCCTGCAGCCCCTGCCGGATCATCAGGTACCCCATGCCGATCGCATGCGAGCCGCTGGCGCAGGCCGCCGAAAGGGTGAGGTTGACGCCCCGCAGGTTGAAGATCACCGAGAGGTTCATCGTAACGGTCGAATTCATCGACTGGAAGATGTTTCCCGAACCGACCATCGCCGTATTCCGCTTGGCGCGGATGATGTCGATTCCCTCGATCACCGGGGCCGCACTGCTGTCGTTGCCGTAGATGATGCCGACTTCGTTGGCCGCCAGGAACCCTTCGTCCATTCCGGCGTTGCGCATCGCTTCGGCCGTGGCCATGTAGGCGTACTCGCCCTGCTGGGGCAGGCAGAGCCGCTTGCGGCGGTCGAGGACCCCTTTCAGTTCGGGCTGCCGGACGATGCCGGTCAGCGCCGATATATATCCCAGCTCCCTGCGCGCCGGGTCCAGCCCGATTCCCGAACGCCCTTCGCGGAGCGACTCCGCCACTTCGCCGAGATTGGTGCCGATGCAGGACCAGATGCCCAGTCCGGTGATGACTACTCTGTTCTCCATGGTGTCAGGTATATAATCCTCCGTTGATCGATATCACCTCCCCCGTGATGTAGGAGGCCTTGTCCGAGATGAGGAACATCGCCAGGTCGGCGACCTCCGCCGCCTCGCAGAAGCGTCCGGCGGGTATCTGTTTTTTGAGTTCCGCTTCGTCGATGTCGGCGGTCATGTCCGTGCGTACGAATCCCGGCGCGATGGCGTTTACCGTCACGCCTTTCTTGGCCACCTCCTGCGCCAGCGCCTTTGTCGCCGCGATCACGCCGCCTTTGGCCGCCGAATAGTTGGTCTGTCCGGGCAGTCCCTTGATTCCCGAGAGCGAAACGATATTGACGATGCGGCCGAAACGTTTGACCAGCATATCCTTCAGCAGCGGGCGCGTGACGTTGTAGAATCCGCCGAGGCTGGTCTCTACGACCGAGTGCCATTGCTGCGGCTCCATCCATATCATCAGAGAGTCGCTGCGGATGCCCGCATTGTTCACCACTACCTCGATGACGGCTCCCCGGTGCCGTTCCTGCCATGCCGCGATCGCCGCCGCGGTCTCTTCGCCCGCAGCCACGTCGAACTGCAGGGTCTCCCCGTCGCCGCCCGCGGCGCGGACGCCTTCGAGCGTCCTTTGGGCTTCGTCGGCGTTCGAGCGGTAGTTGATCAGCACATAGTATCCCCGCCGTGCCAGTCCGAGACAGATTTCACGGCCTATGCCCCGGCTTCCGCCGGTGACGAGCGCATATTTATTCGGTTTTACCATTCTCTGCGGCGATAGCTTCCTGTAACTCCTCTCCCAGCGAGCGCCGTACGACTTTGCGTGCGGCGTCCGCCTGGGCATTGAATCCCGTGAATTCGTTGGCGCGGCCCTTCTGGAGCTTCGAGTGCCAGAGTTCCCGGCCGTCGGTGGTCAGGATCGAGACGGTCGTGAACATGCGCGCGCCGTACGAGACGCTGAATCCCGCGCCCTTCTTCTCCACGCGGATGTGGAGTACGAAGTCGGCGTCGGCCTTGTCGTCCACCACCTGCCAGCGGTTCCATTCGGGTCCCTCCAGCGCGGTGATAAAGGGTTTGGCGTCGTCGGCGATGTTGTCTCTCACATCGGTGAATTCGACGTAAACTTTGCTGCCGTCGGCCGTCAGCCGGCCCAGCGAAACATCATCTTGTGCGAATGTGCCGAAAAGGCAGCACAGCGTCGCCGTCAGGGTGGTCAGCAGTTTTTTCATAGGGAAGCAGGATGGGTTTTGAGGAAATCCTCGATGGCGGCGATCTCCCGGTATTTGGGCGTATCGTCGATGAACTTGGGTGCGATGCGGCGAATGTCGTCGTACAGCTGCCGGGTCTGGACCGACAGTTCTGCGGCGCATTGCAGGTAATCCGCGGCCTGCACCAGCGCCAGCATCTCGATCGCCAGCACCTGATATCCGTTTTCGATCACCTGGCGCGTCAGCATCGCGGCGTTGGTGCCCATGCTGACGATGTCCTGGTTGTCGTTGTTGTTGGGTATCGAGTGGACGTACATCGGGTTGGAAAGCGTCTGCGACTCGGCTGTGGTCGAGGTCGCCGTGAACTGCGCCGCCTGCAGGCCGTAGTTAAGGCCCAGCTTGCCGAGGTTCACGAACGGCGGCAGCGTCTCGTTGATGCGGTCGTGGAAGAGGTAGTTCAGCTGTCGTTCGGCGAGCATCGTCATCTTCGTGACGGCGATCTTGAGTTTGTCCATCTCCAGCGAAACGTAGTCGCCGTGGAAGTTGCCGCCGTGGTAAATGGTTCCCGTCTCCGGGTCCACCACGGGATTGTCGTCCACCGAATTGAACTCTTCGAGGAGTATTTTCTCCGCCTGTTCGAGCGTTTCGAGTACCGGGCCCAGTATCTGGGGCGTGCAGCGCAGCGAATAGTAGGGCTGTACTTTGTGTTTGAAGGTCGGGGCCTGTTCCGTGCCGCCGTTGTAAAGTTCCACTTCGCGTTTGCGCAGGCGGCGGCTCGAAGCGCATATTTCGCGCATCCGGCGGGCGATTTCGATCTGTCCGGCGTGGAGCTTGCAGGCGTTGAGCGCCTCGGCCATGAAGTCGTCGTACGATTCGACCACCTCGTTGAGCATCACCGAAGCCTTCACGGCCCAATCCAGCAGGCGGCGGGTCTGGGCGAGGTTCACCATGCCGATTCCCGTCATCACGGCCGTGCCGTTGGTCAGCGCCAGTCCGTCCCGGATGCGGAGCCTGAGCGGCGTTATGCCGCACGCCTTCATCGCTTCGGCCGCGGAGACGGTTTCGCCGCGGAACGAGACTTCCGATTCGCCGATCAGGGCCAGCGCGATATGCGCCAGCTGCACCAGGTCGCCGCTGGCGCCGACGCTGCCGTGGCGCGGCACGAGCGGATATATTTCGTTGTTGAGGAAGCCGGCCAGAATCCGCACCACGTCGGGATGCACGCCTGATTTGGCATTGAGGAAGGTCTGCAGGCGCGAAAGCATCGCCGCCCGCACGCAGATGTCGGGCAGCGTTTCGCCCGCGCCGCAGCTGTGCGAACGGATGATGTTGTATTGCAGGCTGTTCAGGTCGGCGTCGCCGATCCGGTACTGGGCCATGGGACCGAAGCCGGTGTTGATGCCGTATATTACCTTTCCCTGCTCGAAAGTTTCGAGAAAACGGTAACAGGCCTCGACTTCCCGGAGAGTCGCTTCGCTGACTGAAACTTCTGTTCGATTGAAAATCCAGCCGTTAATGGAGTCTAAGTCCGAATAGTGCATTTTTTGAACGGATTTATGGTTCCAAAAATACAAAAACTATCTCAATAAATCCTTTATACGGTCACTTTTTTGTTTGCATTGTCCGATCCGGCTGCGCAATCCGGGTGCGGACGGCGGACCCGCCGCAAAAAACGGCGGAAGGCTCCGTGCGATGCCTTCCGCCTGTTGCAGAGCGCTGTCCGGGCGCTATTTCGTTCCGAATCTGTAAATGCAGACCTGCGTATAGACTTCGCCGGGGCGCAGCGTTGTCGAGGGGAAACCGGGGTGGTTGGGGCTGTCGGGATACTTCTGCGTTTCGAGCGCCAGCGATTCGCGGTATCGCAGCGGTTTGCCGGATTTGCCGTTTACCGCGCCGTCGAAGAAGTTGCCGCTGTAGAACTGCAGTGCGGGCTGGTCGCTCCACACTTCGACCGTGCGGCCCGAAACGGGTTCCCATACCGTGGCCATCTCCTCGACGCCGCCTTCGCTCCTGCGGTCGATCACCCAATTGTGGTCGTATCCGCCGCCGTTTTTCAGCTGCGGGTTCTCTTCGCCGATACGCTCGCCGATGGCGTGCGGCTCGCGGAAGTCGAACGGCGTGCCCGTCACGTCGGCGATCCGGCCCGTGGGAATCAGCACCGAATCGACCGGCGTGGTGCAGCTGCCGTTGATCTTCAGCACATGGTCGAGGATCGTGCCGTTGCCTTCGCCCTTGAGGTTGAAGAAGGGGTGGTGCGAGATATTGACTACGGTCGGCTTGTCGGTCACGGCTTCGTAGTCGATCCGGAATTCATTTTGGGGCGTGAGCGTGTAGGTCATCGTGATCTGCAGGTTGCCCGGGAAACCCTCTTCGCCGTCGGCGTGCGTGTAGTGCATCGCCAGCTGGTTTTCCGTGGCCGAAACCACGTCCCAGACCACGCGGTCCAGTCCGTTCAGTCCGCCGTGCAGCGTCTGCCCGTTGTTGTTCACCGGCAGGGTGTACTCCTCCCCGTCGAGCGTGAAACGGCCTTCGGCGATGCGGTTGGCGTAGGGACCCACCACCGCGCCGAGGAACCGTTCTCCGGGGTTGTCCAGGTAGCGGTCGATCGACTCGTAGCCGAGTACGATATCCTCGTAACGACCCTCGCGGTCGGGCGTCCAGAGCGCCGCGACGCGGGCGCCGTAATTGGTGACCTGCATGGTTATGTCGCCCGCGCGGAGCGTGTAAAGGGCGACAGCCTTGCCGCCGACCGTCGTCTGAAAGGCCTCTTCGGGCAGCAGCCGGATGCCGGACTTCTGCGCGCCGCAGGCCGCGAGCAGCAGCGTGCCGAGTACAAAGAGCGATTTTCTCATAATTATCGGTTTTTCGGATTTTTCAAGGTGTAAAGTTAAACGTTCTGTCGTAATTTTTACCCTGTATTCTGCCGTTTTTACCGCTCCGGCGCCTGTTTTGAACATTTGTACTGTATATTGACAGGATTTTACTACTTTTGTTCGGACTTTCCTGCTGACCTATGAAATCAAAAGAGATCTTTACTTTCCGCGACGCCGAGAAACAGGCCGGCCCCGTGGCCTTTTCGACGATGCTCAAGCCGGCCGGTTCGGCCTGCAACCTCGACTGCCACTATTGCTACTACCTCGACAAGGCGGTGCAGTACGGCGGCCGGCAGGCCGTGATGAGCGACGAACTGCTGGAACTTTACATCCGGCAGTATATCTGCGCCAATGAAGTCGATACCGTCCAGTTCTGCTGGCACGGGGGCGAACCGCTGCTGCTGGGCGTCGGTTTTTACCGCCGGGCCATGGAGCTGCAGCAGAAATACGCCGACGGCAAACGCATCGAAAACATCCTTCAGACCAACGGCACGCTGGTCGACGAGGCGTGGTGCGACCTGTTTGCGTCCAACAATTTCCTGGTGGGGGTCTCGCTCGACGGCCCTGAGGACATCCACGACGCTTTCCGCCTTACCAAAGGCGGCAAACCGACCTTCGCGCGCGTCATGGAGACCGTGCGTATGTTCGAACGCAGCGGCGTGGAATTCAATACGCTGAGCGTCGTGAACCGCCGCTGCGAAGGCCGCGGCGCGGAGATCTACCGCTTCTTCCGCGACACGGTCCACAGCAAATACATGCAGTTCCTGCCCGCCGTGGAGCATGTCGTCGATAAGCCGGGCTTCCATCGTCCGCTGATCGTCTCCCCCGACCGCGAAGGCGCGCGGCTGGCCGAATGGTCCGTCACGGCCGAAGGCTACGGGCGTTTCCTGTGCGATGTTTTCGACCAGTGGATCGTGGGCGACGTGGGCCGCTATTACGTGCAGATGTTCGACGCTTCGCTGGCCCAGTGGTGCGGCGTGCAGCCGGGCGTCTGCTCGATGGGTGAGACGTGCGGCGACGCGCTGGTCGTCGAACACAACGGCGACGTCTACTCCTGCGACCACTTCGTCTATCCCGAATACAAACTGGGCAACATCGCCCGGACGCCGCTCGATGAAATCTACCGCACGGCCAAACGCCGCGAATTCGGACTGAACAAGCGCAATACGCTGCCCATGGAATGCCTGCGCTGCAAATTCTACTTCGCCTGCCGGGGCGAGTGCCCCAAGCACCGCTTCGACCGCGGCTCTGACGGAAGCCCGAAAAACTCGCTCTGCGAAGGACTGAAAATCTACTTCCGCCACGCGGAACCCTACATGGAATACATGCGCGACCTGCTGTCGAAACAGCAGGCCCCGGCCTGGGTCATGCCCTTCGCCCGCAAACGCATGGGGCTGGAATAACCCCGGTCTGCATACGAACATGCCTGCATCCTTAAAAGGGTGCAGGCTTTTTTATTTCCGGCGAACATTTGTTTCATCCGGTTTTGTACGGGGCCGTTTTGCCGGGCGGGTGCCGATTTGCCGGACGAGTATTGATTTGCTGAACAGGTGTTGATTTATCGGTCGGCCGCCGATTTTTCCGGCTTGGCGTTGTTTTGCCGGGCGAGTGCCGATTTTCCCGGCGCGTGTCGCTTTGTCCGGCGGACGGTTTCAGGCTCCTTTGTCCGGCGCAGTCTTCTGTCCGCCCCTTTCCAGTCTCTTTTTCCGGAAAACCCCCAGCAGCGGCAGTAATGCCGCCAGCGTGATGACCGCCACTACGCGCAGGGCGTCCGTGACCCCTTCGACGTAAGTCTGCGCCGCGGAGATGGTCTCGTGTGCGGCGTGGTAGGAGGTCCGCGCCGAGAAGATCACCGTCAGGAGGGCGATTCCGATGCTTCCGGCCAGCTGTTTGATGCTGTTCGAAATGCCGGCCGCCGCGGCCATGTCCTGCTGGGTGAGGTTTTTGAGCGAGAAGAGGTTGAGCGGCGCGAACGTAAGCCCCATGCCCAGGCCGCGCAGGTAGAGTATGAAGAGAATATGCCCGTGCGTGGTGTGGAGCGTGAAACGGCTGGCGAGCCAGAAACTCAGCGCCATGATCAGAATGCCCGCCGCGCTCAGCAGCAGCGGTTTGACGTAGCGGGTCAGGTAGCCCGAAACGGCCGAGAGAACGCCCTGGATCACACCTACGGGCAGGAACATGCTTCCGGCCATCAGCGCCGTATAACCCAGTCCCCGCTGCATGTAGAGCGGCAGCAGGTAGGTGCCGCCGAGCATGCCCACGGCGAAGAGCGTCAGCACGGCCATCGAAATTCCGAAGTTGCGTTCCGCGAGCAGCCGGATCTGCAGCAGCGGCGCGGGATTGCGCAGTTCCGCGGCGATGAACCACGCCAGCGCCGCCCCCGCGACGATGAAACAGCCGATCACCCCGGGCGCGCTCCATCCGCCGGGATTCGACGGCGAATTGCCCCGTGCCAGCGCGTAAATAGCCAGCGGCATGAAGAGTACGATGGCCGCGAATCCCTGCCAGTCGAACGGGCTGCGCGTTTGGTCCTTCCACTCCTTCTGGATAAATACCGAGAGCAGGACGGCCAGCAGCCCGACCGGAACGTTCACGTCGAAGATCTTGTGCCAGCTGTACGCATCGACCAGGTAGCCGCCCAGCAGCGGCCCGAACGAGATCGAAGCCGCCGCGGCCATCGACCACAGACCCAGCGCCAGACCGCGCTCCGCGGGCTTGAATTCGCGCGTCACGATCGCCAGCCCCAGCGCCTGGATAATGCCGCTGCCGATGCCCTGCAAGGCCCGCGCCCCGATCAGGAACGGGTCGCTCGAAGCCTTGCCGCAGAGCCACGAGCCGAGCGTGAACAGCACCAGTCCGAGAATATAGACGCGTTTGTTGCCGAACCGGTCCGCAAACCACCCGGCCGAAGGGAGCATAATTGTCATCGTAATCATGTAGGCGGTGATGACCCATTCGGCCGACGAAATGCCGATCCCGAACGCCGACATGATCGCCGGCAGTCCGACGTTCACCACCGTCACGTCCAGCACGGCCATGAACGTTCCGAGCATGATCATGCTCAGAATCCACCATTTGTAGCCGCTGCTTTGCCGTATGTGTTCGCGCAGGTTTGCCATTGCGCGGCAATGCGTCAAAAAAAATGCCACCCTTCGGCGGCGCCCCGTCTTGTCCCGCTTCCGGGGCGGATCCGAAGCAGCCGGATGGAAAAAAATCTCCGTCCGGAGCGACTTCCGTCCGATGACCCCCCCCCGATAAAAAAAAGGAACGCTCTCTTTTCGAGAACGTTCCGTACGTGCAGGTCCTGTAAGCCGGGTTCTGTTCCCGGGGCGAACCCCGGGCCCCTGTCATTTATCTAGGGCGGCAGTCTCCTGCCGTCTCAAGCAACCTACCCCCCGGCATCGGACGAGCAGCCCTTAATTGCCGGTATACACGGTCTTGCAACCCGCGAGACGTACTGCCGGGCGACATCGCTGTCCCCGCGGTGGGCTCTTACCCCGCCTTTTCACCCTTACCCGCCGGGAAATCCCTTGTGGGCGGTTCTTTTCTGTTACGCTCCTATACCCTCACGGATATCAAGTCATTAGCTTGCGCGGCGCTCTGCGTTGCCCGGACTTTCCTCTCCCGGCCACGGCCGGCAGCGACAGAGCGGACCTGCACCGCAAAGGTAATAAAATTCGGACGTATTCCAGCTTCGGCGGCGGGATATTCGGAAAATGCGTTTTTCTTCTCCGTCCGGACCGCCCCGATGCGCCGCATGCAAACTTTTTTGCAAATATCGGATAAAATAGTACTTTTGTTGAAGGCTGATTCCGCCCGTCCGGGCGGCCGAATCGAACGAATAACCCGGCCTATGACAGATAACGCGCAAACAATCAACATGCAAGACAACCGTACGGTTGTGGGTTTGCTCCGCGCCGGAGACGAAAAATGTTTCGATGCGCTCTTCCGCCGTTATTATAAACCCCTCTGCACCTACGCCACCCGTTTCGTCACCCCGGCCCGCGCCGAGGAGTTGGTGCAGGATACGCTGATGTGGGTCTGGGAAAACCGTACGTCGCTGCTGCCCGAAATGCCCCTCAAGTCGCTGTTGTTCACCATCGTCAAAAACAAGTCGATCAACCATATGTCGCGCGATACGATCAAAAACCGCGTGATCCGCCAGCTCGCCGAAGACTACGAAGAGGAGTTCGACGATCCCGATTTTTACCTCGAAGGCGAATTGGTGGAACGTCTCACGGCCGCACTGCGCAAAATGCCGCCCGAATTCCAGCAGACTTTCCGCATGCACCGGCTCGAAGGCATGACCCACAGGGAGATCGCCGCCGCGCTCGGCGTGTCGCCGCAGACGGTCAACTACCGGATCGGGCAGACCGTGCGCCTGCTGCGCGAGGAGCTTAAGGATTACTGGCCGCTCATCGTTTTGTTGTTGTGGCCCGACCTCTCCTAGAAAAAATCCGAAAATCCTGAAAAAAATCCGTATTCCGTTTAGCATCCTCTGCCGACGGATTGTATTACTATATAGATACGCAAAAAATGACGAATTTCCAGATCAACGAAGAGACCCTGGCCGCCTATCTGAAAGGCGAACTGGATGCTGCATGCGCAGCGTCCGTCGAAGCGTGGTACGATGCGTCGGCCGCCAACCGCAAACTGCTCGGGGAGGTTTACTATATATTATATGTCAACGACCGGATCAACGATACGGCCGGCATCGACGTCGAGCGTTCGCTCCGGCAGTTCAAGCGCCGCATGCACGCCGGACGCCGCATCTCCCTGCGCCGCATCGCGGTCCGCGCCGCTGCCGCCGCTGCGGTCGCAGTGATCCTGCTGGCCGGGGGACTTACCACCGTGTCGCTTTCCAAACGTTTTGCGCAGCCCCTGACCGTCATCACCCACCTGGGCGAACGTTCGCAGGTGGTGCTGCCCGACGGCACCAAAGTCTGGCTCAACTCCGCCAGCAGCGTCGAGTACGTCGCTCCGTTCTTTTCGCGCGAACGCCGCGTGAAGATGGACGGCGAAGCCTATTTCGAGGTGGAACACGACAGCCAGGCGCCCTTCATCGTCTCGACCAACGGCCTCGACATCAAAGTTCTCGGCACCCGCTTCAATATCCGCAACGACGACAGGGACCACCGCATCACCACCGTTCTGCTCGAAGGCGCCGTCAAGGCTTATGCCTCGGGCAACGAGGATGCCGCCGTGCGCCTGCGTCCTTCGCAGCAGCTGGTGTTCGACACCCGGACCGGTTCCATGCGCCTGACCGACGAGCCTTCGGCCGACCGGTCGATCAACTGGATCGACGGACGCTTCTGCTTCGAACACAACACCTTCGCAGAGATCGTCGCCGAACTCAAACGCTACTACAACGTCGATATCCGCTTTATGGACGAAACCCTGCGCGACGAACGCTTCTCCGGCGACTTCCGTGTCGAGGACGGCATCTACCACATTATGTCTGTGCTGCAGCTTACCTATAAGTTCACCTACAAAGTCGTCGGCAACGACATCGAAATCTACCCGAATCCTAAACGATAACCTGATATAAACCTAAAAACCACCGAACCGCCTATGGGAGAATAATACGTCTGCTTTCGGATGCCGCTGTACGCAGCGGCGGCTTTGACAACCTACTTACAAAATCTAACCTAAATTCTGATCCATGAAAAAAACTTACCTTGCAGCAGGCAGGGGAGTGCATGCCGTCTGCGCATGTTTCCGTTGTCTGCTTCTTATCCCGATTTTCGCATTGGGATGCTTCGGCGCCCATGCCGCAGCACAGACGCAGCAGGCCGTTTCACGCGTCAGCCTCGACGCCCGGAATGCCGCTATCGTCACCGTTTTCCAGGCCATTCAGCAACAGAGCGGCTATTCGTTCGTCTACAACACCTCGGACATCGACACCGACCGCAAAGTGACCGTTTCCGCACAGGACGAGCCGCTGACGGCTGTCCTCGACAAACTTTTCGCAGGTTCCGACGTCGCTTACACGATTCGCGACAAGCATGTCGTCCTTTCGAAGAAAGCCAAAAATTCCCCCCCCCCACAGCGCTCAGGCCGGAGTGAGCGGTACCGTTAAGGACGCTCAGGGCATGCCGCTTGTCGGCGCCACGGTGCTGATTCAGGGTACGACGACCGGCGTGGCCGTCGATCTCGACGGTAACTTCTCGCTGCCGCAGGCCAAAGCCGGCGATACGCTCGAAGTTTCGCTGATCGGCTATGTCAAGCAAACCCTTCCCGTAGCAGGCTCCGCGCCCATCCAGGTCGTTATGCTCGAAGACAACGAAGTCCTCGACGCCGTCGTGGTAACCGCCCTCGGTATCAAGCGCGCCGAGAAATCGCTGACCTACAACGTACAGGAGGTAGCCGGCGACATCGTCACGTCGGTCAAGGACGCCAACTTCATGAACTCCCTTTCGGGTAAGGTCGCCGGCCTTCAGATCAATGCCAGCGCCTCGGGCGCCGGCGGTTCGACCCGCGTGGTGATGCGAGGCGTCAAGTCGATCAACGGCGACAACAACGCCCTTTACGTAATCGACGGTATTCCCTTGCCGAGCCTGCGTTCCAGCCAGACTTCAGGCACTTATGAAACGCCCGACGGCGGCGATTTCGAAGGTATCGCCAACTTCAACCCCGACGACATCGAGTCGATGTCGATCCTTTCGGGTGCTACGGCTTCGGCCCTCTACGGTGCGCAGGGTGCCAACGGTGTGATCCTCATCACTACCAAAAAGGGCAAGGACGGCCGCGTACGGGTCAATTATTCGAACTCGACGACCTTCTCCCATCCCTTCGTGATGCCCAAATTCCAGAACACCTACGGCACGAGTGAAATCGAACCGATGATGAGCTGGGGCGGCAAACTCGCTACGCCGACCTCGTACGATCCCTCGGATTTCTTCCAGACCGGATTCAACGAGACCAACTCGGTGGGCCTTTCCGCCGGTACCGAGCGCAACCAGACCTATGCGTCGGCTTCCGCCGTCAATTCGCGCGGTATCGTACCCAACAATGTCTACAACCGTTACAACTTCTCGATCCGCAATACGACGATGCTTATCAAGGACCGCCTGACGCTCGACGTGGGCGCGACCTACATGAAGCAGTACACCCGCAACCAGACCGTTCAGGGCCAGTACCGCAATCCGCTGGTCGGCATCTATCTCTTCCCGCGCGGCAACGACATCCGCAAATACGAGATTTACGAGCGTCCGGGTTCCGACTCGCGCTATATGGAGCAGTTCTGGGACCTCGAATTCCTCAAAGGCGTCGAGAATCCCTGGTGGATCACCAATCGTGAGCTGAACGAAAACCGCCAGCACCGTTACAGCTTCAACGCTACGATGAAACTCGACATTACCGACTGGATGAGCCTGACGGGCCGTATCCGTACCGATAATGCGACGATCAACTACACCCGCAAACTCAGCGCTTCGACCAACACGCTCTTCGCTTCGAAATACGGCAGCTACCTAAACCGTACGATGACGCACAACAACCTTTACGGCGACGTGCTGCTGAGCATCGACAAGAGCTTCTTCGACAACGCCTTCTCTGTGCAGTTCAACCTCGGCGCCAGCATCAAGGACGACAAGAACCAGCTGACGGGTTACGAGGGTTATCTGGCGGGTATTCCCAACAAGTTCACCTACAACAACATCATCTCCGACAACTCGCAGAGTTTCCCGACGCAGGAGAACTACCACGACCAGATTCAGGCCGTGTATGCAACCATGCAGCTGGGCTGGCGGGGTATGCTCTACCTCGACGTTTCGGTCCGCAACGACTGGGCTTCGATGCTGGCCTTCACGCCCAAACAGAACATCTTCTATCCTTCGGTGGGCCTTTCGGCCGTGATTTCGTCGATGACCGACCTTTCGAAAGCGGGTGTCTCGTTCCTGAAGGTGCGCGGATCGTATGCCGAGGTGGGCAACGCTCCCGAGCGTTACATCACAGGTCCCAATTACACGCTGACCAACGGTGTCGTCAGCACGGCGACCATCGCCCCTGCCAAGCACCTCGAAGCCGAGCGCACCAAGTCGTTCGAGGCCGGTCTCGACGTCAAGTTCCTGGGCAACAAGATCTCGGCTACGGCGACTTATTACAACACCAACACCTACAACCAGCTCTTCCTTTACGACGCTCCTCCCAGCTCGGGTTACAAACAGAAGTATATCAACGCCGGTAAGGTCAATAAC
>CAKVKI010000005.1 GCA_934754975.1 uncultured Alistipes sp.
TCGAATTTATCCCGGAGCGAAACATCCTCCCCGCCCACTGCGGGGAAGGTTTTCGTCGCCAGTTCGTAACCGTTCGTGACGCCCAGATTCCGGACGCCCAGATCATGCAACGCCTGCCGCGAACGGACGATGCCGTACTCCTCGTGATCGGCGCCCATCCAGACCGCGACTCCGGTTTCGCCCTTTTTCAAAGCCCGGTGCGTCAGGCCCGCCACCGATTGCAATAGCAGATGGTGCTGCAGGCCGCGCGTATGGTCGTGCAGGCCCAGATCATTCTTATCACCCTGATACAGCACGCCGCGGGCGTCCCAATAATACTTGGGAATGTTCCCGACGTGCGGCAGCCAGTCGGCCGTCACGTCGCCGGTCAGCTCCTCCGGCGGCGTGGGAGGCGGGTTTTCACCCGGCCCCTCCCCTCCGGGGTCGTCGGCGGGGTCGCTGCCGCATGCCGCGGCGAGAGCCAGCGCGGCGAACAGCAGCAGCGATCTTCTGATTATGCGTCTATAAATCATAAGTCTCATTTATAATCTTTAACACCCCACTTCGTATTGGGCTTCGGCCCCATAACCAGCTCCAGTTTGCCGCCCTTGAGCAGTTCTTCGGCCGGGAACCAGAACGAATCCAGCGGTTTGCCGTTGAGCGTGGCTTTCTGCACGTAAACATTCCTGCGCGAAGTGTTTTTAGCTTCGATGGTGAAGGTCTCGCCGCGGCCGAAGCGTTTGCCAAGGTCGATCACGATTTTTTCGTAGATCGGGCTGCCGATTTCATAGATCGGGTTCGACCGCGCTCCGCCGTCGGTCTGGAAGAGTCCCATCGCCGTCATCACGAACCATGCGCTCATCTGCCCCTGGTCCTCGTCGCCGAGGTAGGCGTTCGCCGCGCCGATGTTGTAGTAGCGTTCGGCGATCGAGCGGCTCCACCGCTGCGTCAGCCACGGTTTGCCGACCCAGTTGAAGAGGTAGGCGAAGTGCATCGACTGCTGATTGCCCTGCACCACCGGATAGTCCCAGTACTGGTCGTTGGGAGCGTTGTAACGCCATGGCTCGCTGGCCTCGAAACCCCATTGCAGACGCTCCGCAAACTTGTTGCGGCCGATAATATCGGCCAGCGCGGGAACGTCCTGCGGCACGAAGAAGGTGAGCTGCCAGGCATTGCCCTCGACATATTCGACATGCGCGCCCGAGGCGAACGGATCGAAGCCGTCCACGAACCGCCCGGTCGTATCGCGCATATGGGCGAAACCGTTCGCCGGATTGACGGCGTTGCGCCACCAGTAACCGCGGTCGTTGTAGATTTCGTACCGTTCCCGGTCGCCGAGCGACTTGGCGAACTGGCCGACGGTCCAGTTGTCGAAGCTGTATTCCATCGTATTGGAGAAGATACCCAGTTCGTAGGGTACGTATTTGTACTTCAGGAACGGCACCATATCGCGGTTGCCCACATATCCGCCAGCCAGCCGGCGCGGCGCGCAGTTCTCCATCACGTCGAAGGCGGCCGTCATCTTCTGCGTATCGAGCGGACGGATGCCCATCTGGTAGGCCGCCACCATCATCGGAATTTCATGCTCGGCGACCATCACGTTGATATATTTCATGCCGCCCGCGCCCTTCGACAGCCATCCGAGGGCGTCGTACATCGCCAGCTGCGAATTGACCCAGCGTTTGCTCCACTCCGGGGTCACGAGGTTCCAGTACTGGTTCAGGTTCCAGAACGAGTTCCAGAAAGCGTCGCCGCCCAGCGTACAGTCGTCCGGATCGTCCAGCTGGCGGGTGACGAAGTCGGCCGAAACCCACTCGCCGTTCACATCGCTGTAGATCGAGCGGCTGCAGACCGAACGGTAGACGTTCGTGTAGAACTTGACCTTCTCGTTCCGGTCGTCGGCGGTAATCAGCGTGCGGCCGATGATGTCGTTCCACGTCTGCCTGTTGTTGCGGCACACGGCGTCAAAGTCCCAGCCGAAAGGCTCGGAAATCTCGGTGCGGAGGTTGAGCGCCGAGTTCTTGAAGCCCACATACGAAATGCCCGAACGGGCCTTCACGACGTTGTCCTTCCGCACGTCGAATTCCACGAAGGCGCCCGCTTCGCGCACATCGTCGCCCCGGATGACGCCGCCGTCCTGCACCTGTTTTTCGACCCAGCCGCCGTAACCGACGATCGGTCGGTCGAATTCGATGGTGAAATAGACCGTGTATTCCTGATCGGAGTCACCGTAGTAAATATCGTGCGAGAACTGGTGGCTGAAGCCCTGAATCGTATAATCGTCGAGTTTGCGAATCTCGAAATTCTTAATATCGTAATCGAACTCGCCCTGTACGCGCATATCGATCATCACGCGGCCGTTGCCGCGGTCCTTCGGGAAGGTATAGCGCTGGAAGCCGCAGCGCGTGGTTCCGGTCGCTTCGAGGCCGATGTCGTAATCGGTCAGGCGTACGCTGTACTTACCGATCGGAGCTTTCTCCGAACGCTTGTCGATGCGCGAGCGGTAGCCGCTGTCGGGATTCCACTGGTCGCCGACCCATGTCTGCAAAGGTCCGTTCACGGGCAACATGCCCAGACCGGCCATCGACCAGCAGTGGATGTGGCTGATGGCGCCGAGGTTTTCGAACGTCGGCTGATAGCCGGCCTGCCACCCGCCGTTCTGATTGTCGGGGGCCATCTTCACCATGCCGAAGGGCATCCACGGTCCTGGGGCGATCATCCAGCGCGAATGGGCTGTTCCGATCCACGTATCGACGTAATCGGCCGGAGTCTGCAGCGGCTGCAAGGAGCGGATCACCGTTCCCTCCCGGACCGTCCTGCCGTCCACGAGTACTTTGTATACGCTCTCGGTCCGCTCCTCGGCGTAAGGCATCAGCACCTCGAAATTATAGGTGCCGGTCTCGGCCCTCTTTCTGAAAACAGTCTTGCCGTCGAGCTGTACCGCAATGACCGGTTCACCGGAGAGCTGCTCCACCTGCACCAGCAGCGGCTGGTAATCGGCGCCGTCCCCGCGGATGCGGTAGTCCGCCGCTTCGACCTTATTGACGAAGGCTTTTTTCGGAACGGTAATTTTCGCTCCGGCAGGAGCCGCCATCTCCACATTGTCGAACATAATCCACGACCCTTCCAGTACATAGATCTTCACCGTATTGCCGCCCTCGCGGATCATGCCGGGTTCCACGGGTATTTCGAGCGCCAGCGGAGTGCATTTGCTCCAGTCGCCCAGAATCGGCAGCGTATCGACCAGCGGCTGGTCGTACAGCGGCGCCTTCTGCGTGCGGACGTCGTACCCCTCGGCCGAAAGCTGAAGCTTGTAGTCCTGCTCGTTGATGCTTACCTTGACCAGCGGCAGGAACTCCTTGGCATAGTCCAGCAGGTTCACGACGAGTTTCCACTCCCCGGCGGCGGGCAGCGCGTCCACCCCGAAGTCGATGTTCAGCTGGTGGGTATGCCATCCCGAGGTCGGCCAGCTGCCGCCCCACGTATCGACCGGTCCCGGCAGTACGTACGGAAACGCATGGCGGGCATCGTCGGCGCCGATGACGAAGTTTTTGTCCTCGAACCCGAAATCATGGGCGAGAAACTGCCGGAAGCCGTCCGGCCCCAGTGCCAGGTCGGCGGACGAGCCGTCCTTCTTTCCGATGCTCCACACCACCCTGCCGCCGCCGGGCAGCGGCGTATCGGTAATCGTCGAGGTGTTAAGCACCCTTTTGGCGGCCATCCGCTGTTTGGCGATCGCCGCGAGGTCTACGGCCGCCTCGGGCTTGCTAGGCTCCTGGTCGAGACCCTCGCCGCCCTTTTCCTGGGCCGGCAGGCCCGCCGCCATCAGCAGGGCGAGCCCCGTCGTTATGATCCATTTTTTCTTCATATCGTCAGATTTTCAGTTTATTTCGTTTCATTTCGTCCTGCGGGCCGGCGGTTCCGGCCCGCAGGACGAAACGCATTAGAATTTGCGCGCGGCGCGCACGTAATAGTACGGATCGAGTTTGTTGTACCATCCCGAAGCTCCGGCGGGCGTGAAACTCTGGAAGCGAGCCTGATTCAGACCGTTGTCCAACTCGCGGTTCGACTGGTTCGAGGAGATGTAGTTGGAACTTCCGTCGGTCGAGTCATAACCGTTCTGCCCCGCCTCGGGACCGTACTGGTAGACATATCCCGTACCTGCGAACGATTCGCCGCCATGTTTGTCGAACTCGACATTGAGTTCGTTCCGCATGGTATAGACCAGGTTGAGCAGTTTGATGGTAGGCAGGTACCAATCGTCGTACCCGACGCCGGTATATTTGTCCGCAGTCACCAGGTCGGCGCACAGCCGGGCGGCCGAAACGGCCGGGCCGTCGTGGGGCGGATCGTCGCGTACGGGCTCCGACGGATCGTACCCGGCGCCGCGCTCAGCGTCGAAGATCATCTGCGTGCAGACGTCACCCATGCCGATGGCCATGAATTCCTCGCCGTCGGTTCCGTGGTCGAGATTCTCGTGTCCGAAAGCGGTGCGGCGGTTGTGCAGTACGCCCGCGTTACGCTGGGTGCTGTTACCGTGGAAGAGGTTCATACAGATACCGTGCGCCTTGTTCGCGGGATCGAGCCAGACCACGATGCCGCCCTTGAAGTAGTCGCCGACCTTCACTTCGTCGATCAGGCTCACCTCGCCGAGCTGCATGTCGAGTCCGCCGCGGACGAGTTTGACGACAACGTCGCCTTCGACGGTCGGCGGAACGGTCAGCGTAAATTTCGCATTGGCGGCGTCGAGTGCAACCACCTCGTCCACGACGATATTCGGTCCCCCGTCGATAAGCTGCACCCTGTCGCCAGGGGCGAAAGTCTTCGCACCCGTCTCTGAAGAGGTCGTAAAGACGATCTCATGCACCGAGCCCTTGATAAAGATGTCGTCGGACAGGGTCAGTTGGTCGAGTTCGATCCTGCTGCTGACCGTGAGAGAGCCCAAGTCCTGCCCGGTCCGCGAAGAGCGGAGCGTGTAGGTCCCGGCGCCGATATCGGCGGGAAGCGTCATCGTATATCCGGCATTGTCGGAGGAGACCTTCGCCGGAACGACGGCATCGCCCGAAGCGGGCAGCAGTTCGAAGATGTCGTCCGCCTTGACGTTGGTCGCGGCGATGGTCACGGTCTGGCCCTGCACGATCGAGAACGAGGGAATCACGACGTTGCCCACCGCATCCACGACCTTCACCTCCGCGACCCGACTGGTCACGGCGCCCCGGATCACGCGAATCTCGGCCGTGCCGAAGAAGTCGGTCGGCGGGGTCAGCGTCACGCCCGTTATCGCATCGTCGGCCGACTTCTCGAATACGAAGTCCACCAACTGGTCGATACTCTGTTCGGCGCATACGAAACGGATCTTGTCGCCCGGATAGAAACCGACGCCGTTGACCGTAATCGGCTCGTTTACGGGACACTCTTCAAGAGCAGGGGCCGCATCGGTGATCGTCACCTCCGACACCAGCTCGACCTGCGCCAGTTCGATGGTCGTATTGTCGGTGCGGTTTACGCAGAGCGCATAGGTTCCGGCCGCGAGCGACGCGGGGATCGTAAAGCGGAAACTCCCTTCGGTCAGCGTCACCTCCTCCATGGCGGTATCGGTCCCATCTTTGCGCAGCAGAAGCCGGGTATCGGTCGCGGCGATGCCTTCGGCGGCGACTTCGAGGGTCATACCCGGGGTGACCGACACGGCGGGAACCGCGACATCAGTCAGTTCGGGAAGCAGTTCGCCGATCACGAAATCGGCCAAATCCACGGTAACCACCCCGCGCCTGAGCCGGGCGGTCACACGTCCCGTAACTCCCGTAGGACTCTCGAAACGGATCGTTCCGCCGTCTTCGGCGACCTTCGACACAGTCGTTTCCTTCGTGTAGGTCTCGGAGAAATCCGACAGCAGCACCAAATCGCCCGGATAGAAACCGACGCCGTGGACGGTGATCCAGCTGTCACGGCTGTAAACCTCGTTCGCCGAGACGTCGGCGAGCCTGATCTCATCGCTTACATCGAGTGTGCCGAGGCTGACCGTCTGCCCGTCCTGGCGCGTCAGCTGCACGGCGTAAGCGCCGACCGGACAGCTCTCCGGAACGGTGAAGGTCACCCCCGTAAGCAGTTCGTCCACCGACACGCCGCCGGGCGTCACATCGCCGCCCGATGCGGGCTGCAGCACCAGTTCGGTGTCCTTTTCGTTAAAACCGATTCCCGGAATCGTGAGCGTCATCCCCGGCGTGACAGACACTTCGGGAATCATGACGTTGGTCAGGTCCGTAACCGTGAAGGGAACGTGCGGCGGCAGAAGATCCGCATCGTTATCGTCGCATGCGGCAAAGACCAACGCCGGCAGGACGAATGTCAATGCCATTTTAAACAGTTTTTTCATAATCCTGCGTTTTTACTTTTTTTCATACCCGAATTTGCGCACCAGCCGGAATGCGAAGTCCGGCGCCTGTATCATGTACGAAGTAACGTGATCGCTCTCGACGAATTCGCCTCCGCTCTCTTCGGCGGGAGTCGGACGGAACACGATCAGCTTCATGTTGTAATAGAGGTCGGGATTGCTGTCCACGTTCGATGAGGTCGTACTCATTCCGTCGCCGTAGCCCCAGCAGTTCTGGCCCTTGAACGGCTCGTATTCGTAGACATACTTGCTGCCCGGCAGCGGTTCGCCGCCCAGCGAATCGCACTTTTCGTTCAGCTCGTCGCGCATGTACAGAATCCTGCGCAGCGTCTCGAACGAGGGGACGAACCAGTCTTCGTAGGTTTGGCCGTCGAGTCCCACCAGCTTGTAGTTCCGGGCCATATAGGGAATCGAAGGCAGCGCGTTGGTACCGTTGTAATCGCGGTGATGGATAGCGGCGGGATCACGGCCCTGCTTAACCTCGAAATCATAAAATTTCTTGGTATTCACGTCGCCCTTGCCGATAGCGTACGCCTCGGTTTTCTCAGTGCCGTTGGACTGTCCCGCCAGGTACTCGGAGCCCATCGGCAGGCGTTTGTTGTCGCTGTTGTCGGTGCGCTGGGTCGTGGCGCCGTTGAAGATGTTCATACAGATGCCGCTGAGCGCCTTTTCGGGGTCGAACCAGATGATGATACCGCCCTCGTAATAGTCTCCGACCTTGATGTCGAGAATTTCGAGGTCCTGCAAATACGACACCGTCGCGCCCCGGAGCAGGTAGGTCCTGGCCTCGCCCAGATACTCTTCGGGCGTCTTGTACGAAAGCCGGTAGGGCGAGCGCCAATCGACGCTGGCGGCCAGTTTGAAGACCTTGGAAGTCTGCTTGTCGATCAGTATGATCGAATCGCCCGGGCAGAACTGCGAACGGCCTCGTTCGTCGGCAAGCAGCTCCACGCCGCCTTCGAGCGAGGTTTTCTCGTCGCCCTCCAGTTTGTCGATGACGATCTGCGAGTGTACCGAAATCCGGCCCAGATCGTGACTCTGTCCGTCGTAGCGGTAGAGCATCAGGTTATAGTCGCCGACCGGAATATTCTCGGGAATGGTCAGCGAGTAACTGTATGCACCGGCGGACGCTTTGGCGGGCCGGTAATCGAATCCTCCGGCCACGGGTTTCAGCACCACGGAATCGAGACTGCTGAAGCCGCGGCCCGTGATCTCGACATTCTGCCCCTGGGCGAACTGGTAGAAACCGGGCACGGAGACCTCCTTCAGCGGAGCGAAATTGTTCTCGATATCCGTATTCTCCGGGTCGCTGCACGACCAGATCATCCCGGCGAAGAGAACCGCCAAAATCGGGAGATATATACGTTTGTTCATAGCTCAAAAGTTTATGGGTTTTTCATTGTTGGTTTTCGGCAGCCGCGGCGCCGCGGTTTTCCTGCTTGCAGCTCTGCCGGTACAAATAATCGTATTCATTGAGGGTCACGAACTCGAATCCGTCCTTTTGCATGCGGTCCTGCAGCTGTTTGAGCCTTCGCGGCCCGTAATGCCAGCTGTAGAACATGGTGGTAATGAAACCGGCCGTTTCGGCGTTCCGCCTCAGTTCGGCTTCCAGGTGATCCACCGCGGGAGCATCGCCGGCCGGGCCGCTGCGGAACAGCTCCCAGTCATCGTCGTCCGACCAATGGTTCATCACATGGTGGACCGTCACGCCCCTGTCGCCGATAAAACCGCTGCCCTCGGCCGGGGAGTACCCCGTGCGGTGGAGTCCGGATACGATCGACGTCAGGTTGGGCATCGCAGCGATATGATTCCGGACCTTCAGGCTGTCGGCGGGCGACCATTTCTGGTATCCCGAATAGGTATAGATCATAATCATATCCATATCGAGCGCCTTCATGTTCGCATCCGTCAGGCGGAAATACTCGTGGTAGTTCCGCTCCGGCATCGAGGTCGAATCGCAGAGTCCGAGCAGGGAGTAGGAGTATCCCAATCCGCCCACGGCGCAGAAAAAGTAGTCGTTTTCGGTCGCTGTGTCGTACAGGTGGCGCATCACGCCCGGCATGATATGCCGCATCGAAAGCGCCAGCCCGTAGCTCAGGGGCACCTGCCCGCGGAACGGATCGTCCCACTGGCGCGGGAAAAGCCCGTCGTAGACATAGTAAGCCGGAGCGTCGCCGCTGTCCACCATCACCAGCGCCACGTACTTCTTTTCGGGGTCGTACTCCCGGAATTTCTTCGCCCGGACTTTGGTCTGCCGGAACGAATAATCCGCAAGCTGCACGCCGCTGTGGTAGCTGTAACCGCCCACCCATGTACACGGCAGGGAGTACTTGCCGTACCAACTGCCGAACCGGGTGCCGAAATACTCGTTGTAGCCGACCTCCCGGCCGTCTTCGATGCCGATCCACGACCCGAAGACGGGGATATTGACCGGGGTGTTTTCCATCAGCCAGACGACGTCGTCCAGATTCTCGGGATAGGCGCCTTCGTCGTTCTCGCCGTAGAGCCAGAAGGTCGGGGAGTTGCTCGCGATCAGGTAGTCGCGGATCACGTCGTACATATAGCAGTCTTTCACCACGCCCAGCATCCGATGGTCCTGTTTGGGGAAGATGTGTTCCCGGTACCAGCAGAACGCGGTGTGTTCATCGGGAAAAGCGAGGTCGCGGATATCCATGACGTCCGCGCCGGGATCGACCCGCCGGCGGAACTCGTCCAGCAGCGCGGGAGAGAGGATAACCCGGTTTTCCGCGCCGGCGATGTTCGACGCCAGATTTATCGTGTAACGCTTCGCCGGATCGTATACCACCACTCCGTCGTAATAGTCCGAAAACCCGTCCAGCAGCGCCATGACGTCGCCGCACTCGCGCACGGAGGTGATATAGCCGTCCTTTTCGTAGAGTTTCTGCGTGCCGTCGGGGTAGTTCGCATTCGGGGAGTAGGTGTAGATCACCGGTTTGACGCGGTTCACCAGCCCCTGCAGCGAAACGATCGCGAGCAGCTGCTCCTGCGGAATCCCGGCGGCGAATTCGACCTTCACCACATCGGTCGACGCCGCCGGCGAATGCGGGATAAGATCGAGGGGATCGACGACGCTTCCCGGATGCTGGGCACACGCCGCGAGGCATAACGCCAGCGCTGCCGGAAAAAGTTTCGCAAAGCGTAACGCTTTTATCCTGTTTTTTCGCAAAGTAAACATGGTCGTCATGTTTTTAGTTTCTACTCTTTCGGAATAAATGGTCGAACTCGTCCATCGTCACGAAAACATAGCCCTCCTGCGCAAGCATATCCTGCACCAGCGCCAGACGGCGGGGACCGTAATGCCAGCTGTAAAACATGGCAGTCACGAAACCGGTTCCTTCACAGCCGCTGCGGATCTCCTGCGCCAGAAATTCGGCGGCCTCCCGGTCGGCGGCCTCTCCGCTGCGGAACAGATCCCAATCCTCCCAGGCCCAATGCGTCATCACATGGTGGACGGTGGTCTTCCCGCCGTCCAGGAATCCGTTGCTCTCGTGCGGTTCGTAACCGGTGCGGTGCATGCCCGATATCAGCGACTTCACCTGAGGAAGCGGCTCGACGTAGCGACGTACGACGGCGCTGTCGGCGGCGCTCCAGCGCACCCGCCCGGGATGCGTATAAAGGGCCAGCATATCCATGTCGAGCGCCTTCATGTTGCGCGCCGTCAGTTCGAAATACTCCTTCAGGTTCCGCTCCCGATTGGCCGTCGAGTCGCACAGGCCGAGGAAGGGATAACAGTAACCGGCGCCCGAAATCGGACAGAAGAAATAATCGTTTTCAGTAGCCGTATCGTAGAGGTAGCGCATCACGCCGGGCGTCAGCCAGCGGAGCGACATGCTTATCCCGTAGCTGATCGGCACTGTACCCCGGGCGGGATCGTCCCACTGGCGCGGAAAGAAGCCGTCGAACTGGAAATACGACGGTGCATCGCCGCTTTCGACCATGACCAACGCGACGTATTTTTTCGCCGGGTCGTACTCCCGGAACTTCCGGGCGCGGGCCTTGGCCTGCACGAACGCCTCGCCGCCGATCTGCACGCCGCTGTGGTAGCTGTAACTGCCTACCCACGTGCAGACGATCGAAAACTTGCCGTACTTGCTAGCCAGCTCGGTGCCGAAAAATTCGTTGTAGCCGACCTCCTTTCCGCCGTCCAGCCCCGGCCAGAAGCCGAATACCGGAATATTGGCGGGCGTATGCCCGTAAAGCCAGACCACGTTGCGGACGGCCTGTTCGGAATAATCGTCGTCCTCCCTGCCGGGGAGCCAGAACGTAGGCGTCTTGCACGCAATCAAGTAATCCCGGAAAACGTCGTACATGTAAACGTCCTTGGCGACGCCCAGCATCCGGTGGTCCTGCTGCGGGAAGATGTGTTCCCGGTACCAGTCGAACGCATCCGCATCCGACCGAAAATCCAACTCCCGCAGGTCCAGCACGTCGATCGCAGGATCCACCTTTTCACGGAATCCGTCCAGCAGGGAAGGCGCGAGGATCACACGGTTTTCGACGCCCGCAATGTTGGAAGCCAGATTCACGGTGTAGCGTTTGGCGGGATCGTAGACCACGACGCCCTCGTAATAGTTCCGGAAGCGTTTCAGCAGCCGCATCACATCGTCGCATCTTTCGTCCGACTTCACGACGCCCAGCTTCTTGTAGAGCTTCAGCAGTACGTCCGAATAGCCCGACGAATAGGTAAAAATCTGCGGTTCGACCCGATTGACCAGCCCCTGCAGCGATACCAGCGCCAGCAGGTCTTCCTGCCCCACTCCCTGCAGATCGTAACTCACGACCGCATCGGAAGCGGGCGGACACTGCGGCATGAACCCAACCTGCTGCTTCGGTGCGCAGCCAATTGCCGACAGTGCCGCCAGCACCGGTAACACCCGCAGCGCGAAACGCCGCGTCCGGACGGACAAGCTGTGTAAATCAAAGATTTTCATCTCTCTGCGGGATTTTGTCATTGCTGTCCGGCGCTCTGCCGGTAGAGGTCGTCGAAGTCGGTCAGCGTCACGAATTCATAGACGCCGGGATCTTCCTCCTCCAGCATATCCATAATCATCTTCAGACGCTTCGGACCATACTCCCAGCTGTAGAACATGCAGAGAATGAAATTGCCGTCCTCGCCGTATTTCAGCACCTCGTCGACCATGTATTCGGCGGCCGCCGCATTCATGTCGTCGTCATCGCCGTTTTCGAGTACGTCGTTGGTGGTGGACTGGTCCCAATGGGTCAGCGTGTGATGTACCGACACGCCCGATCCGGGAAGCATCTCGCTGCCGTCGGCGGCCGTATAACCCGAACTGTGGATATTGCCCACGATCGAGCGCAGGCCGTCCATTTTAGCCATGTAGTTGTTCACGACCGAGTATTCGTTGTCGTCCCATATCTTATTGAAGGGGTGGGCGTAGGTCACGAACATATCGAGGTCCATATTTTTGAACAGGCCGGCTCCCACCTCCACGAAATGTTCGCGCAGCGTGGCGTCCGGGTTGTCGGTCAGCTGACCGTAACCCTCGAACGGATAGCAGTAGCCCATGCCCGATACGGCGCCGAAGAAGAAGTCTCCGGCCGTCTGCTCGTCGTACATCCTGCGCGCCACGGCGGGCAGCAGATACGGCAGGGAGGGGGTCACGGAGTAACTTGCGACAATGCCGAGGTCGATGCGCTCGCCGAGCCACTGGCGGGAGAAGAACCCGTCGTAAGCGAAATAGCAGATCGCATCGCCGCTGTCGGTCATCGTCAGGGCCACATATTTCTTATTCGGATCGTAGACCGGCCTGGCCTTGCTGCGCGGAGCGTTCTGACGGAAAGTCATATCAGCGACTTTCACCGCCGAATGGTAGCTGTAATTGCCGATCCACGTATTGCCGATCCAGAATTTCCCGTAAAAGCCCATGTTCTTGACCCCTTCGTACTCGGTGTATCCGACTGCGTCGCCGTTGTCATTGACCCCGGCCGGGAAGCCGAGGATGGCCAGGTTGGCGTGGCTGTCGGCGAGGAACATCCGCACCATGCCGTCGTACGACAGCGAATAGTCGATGTCGGAAGGCCCGGGAAGCCAGAACGTCGGCACCTTGTGTTCGATCAGGTAGTCGCGGTGAACGTTGTACATGTAGGCGTCGTCCGCGAAGCCGAGCATGGCATTGGTCTGATGCGGCACCACGTTTTCGCGGTACCACATGAACGCCGCGTTCTGGTTCTTGAAGTTCAGGTCCCGCAGGTCGAAGATGTCGATATTTTCATCGACCCTCAGCTTGAACTCCAGAATCATCGACGGCGCGATAATCACGCGGTCTTCGACGCCTGCGATATTCGAAGCGAGATTCACCGTGTACTTCTTGGCCGGATCGTAGACTACGATGCCTTTGTAATACTGCCGGTATTTTTTGAGCAGTTCATAGATATCGTCGGTATAGGTATAGCTGTTTATATAGCCGTTGTCCTTGTACCATTCGAGCAGCCACGCATCGGAATTGCCGTGGGAGTAGATTTCGGGACTTACGCGGTTGGTAAGGCCCTGCAGCGACACCAGCGCCAGCAGGTGGTCTTTCTGCCGGTGTCCGCTTTCGTTTTCGGTCGTCATGACCACCACGTCCTTCTTCGCCTCGGCGCCGGCCTTGGGCAGGTAGACGAAGTCCTTCGGGCGGTCCTTCGGGCGGGTGTATTTCGTGATGACGATATCCTCGACCTGCTCCGTAAGGTCCTCTTTGCAACCGGCAGCGACAGCTCCCACGAGGGCAAGCGCCGCCAGATAGCGGAATCCGGATATATTTCCAAACTTTGTTTTCATAGTTGTCGGTTTACGTCGGTGTTGCATTAATACTCGGGATTCTGGAAGAAACCCTCCTTGTTGGTCGAACGGTCCACCTGCTGCTGGGGCATGGGCCACAGGTAATCGTGCGCGTCGATTTTCGTCGGCGTGTAGTTGGGGGGCATCATACCGTCGTCGATATTCTTATTGTACCGCACGTCGAGCTGTCCGGTACGGGCGAGGTCGAACCAGCGGACGCTCTCGAAACAAAGTTCCCGCATACGCTCGTTCAGCACGGTGTCGGCGTTGATCAGCGACGACGAAAGGTTCGGGAATTCGGGAGTCTGCGCCGCCGTCACCGGATTGCCGTCCTCGTCGAAACCGCGGGCGCGGACGCGCAGGCTGTTGAAGAGGTTCGTCGCTCCGGCGTCGGGGAAACCGCCGTTGCCCTTGAGATTGGCCTCGACATACATCAGCACCACGTCGGCGTAACGCAGCAGCGGGAAGTTGCACGACATGTACTCGTAATCGGATTCGCCGTTCGAAGCAGTGAGCGGCAGATCGGGGTCCCAGCGGAATTTGGTGCAGCCGAGCCACGACTGGGGCGCGTCGGCCGTCTTGGCCTCCTGCACGTTGATTTTCAGGAGTCCCGGAGGTACGCCCGTATCGGGATCGTTGATGCTGTAGTCGAAGGCCGTGGTCGAAAGGTTCCAGTCCCGGCGCGCGTCGCCCTCGCCGTAGGTGAAGAACAGGCGCGTCGTGTACATGATCTGGTTCACCGAACAGCCGTTGGTGCGCTGGTCGCGCGCCTGAATGAACGGATAGGTAGTCGCGCCGTAACGTTTGAGGAACCAGTTGCCCGTCGGACGTCCCGACGCGAACTGGATTTCCCACATGTTCTCGGGCAGCGTGTTCTTGTACTTCTGGCAGAAAAGATGCGAATATTCCGGTGCGAGTTCGATTTTCCCGATGATTTTCGAAAGGACCTCTTCCGCCCGGGCGTAAAGTTCATCGACGGTTTCCGGAATGGGCCTGTATCCCCATGCTTCCCGGCCGATGGCGGCCAGCGCGTCGTCCACTTTGTGGTTTTCCTTGTGGGAAGCCATCGCAAGCAGCACTTTTCCATAGAGTCCCAGCGCCGAATAGTAGTAGAGCCGTCCGGGCTGGGAAGCCGACTTCTCCATCGGCAGCAGTCCCTCGGCGGTCGCCTCGCCCATGTCCTTCACGATCTGGGCGTAGACATCCTTCAGCGGAGCGCGGGCGAGCGAATAGTCGATCGGCGGAGTGGTTTCGTCGATCACGAGGGGTACCGGACCGTATATCTGGGCCAGCCGGAAATAGGCCCAGCCGCGCAGCATCTTGGCTTCGGCGACGATCGCCCGGACCTGATCGTCGGGACTGGAGATCGCACTGCCGCGCGCAATAACCACGTTTGCACGGGCGATCATCTCATAATGCTTCTGATACCACTTGCTGACGAACTTGCTGTTGTTGGCATCGAGTTGATAGCGGAAAACAGTATTGAAGTCGGGCATGTAGAACTGAGGAATAGCCTCGTCCGTGCCCAGCACGCCGATATAGGGCGTTTCGTCGCGGTAAAGGTCCTGGAAAGAGAGATAAATTCCCATCAGACCCGATTCCAGCGTCGTCCCGTCGCCGTAATACGACGCGCTGGTGCGGATCGCTTTCGGGTTCTCGCTCAGGAAATCGCCGCAGGAGGTGCAGAGCATCGCTCCCAGGACGGCCGCCGACCAAAAAGATATATGCTTGTTTTTCATAATCGTGCGTATGGTTAAAATGTGATGTTGATACCGCCGGAGAATGATCTGGCACGGGGATAGGAGAAGTAGTCCAGACCGGGCTGCAGGTAGCTGGCCTGTCCCGAAGAGACGTTTACGTCGGGATCGAAGCCGGAATAGCTGGTCCAGCAGAATACGTTGGTTCCCGTCAGGAAAATCCGGACGTTGCCCAGCCGGAGCTTGCGGACGAATTTCTCGGGCAGGGTGTAGCTGAGCGTAATATCCTGCATCCGGAGATAGGAGCCGTCCTCGATCCACGTGTCGTTGGCCATTTCTACAGGAGTCAGGCCGCTGGACGAAATCGGAATTTTGTTGCTCGGATTTCCCTCCATGAACAGCTCGCCGCGCACGCCGTTGACCGCATCGTAATGGTACAGCGTCGGTTTCCAGCGGTTTACGGCCGACTTGTAGGCATTGTTGTAATTGTTCGAACCGCTCATTTCATAGGAGTTGCCGTTGAAGATCTGGTTGCCGTAGGTAAACACGAAATTGGCACTGAGGGTCAAATTGCGGTAGGTGAACGACGTCGAAAGGCCGCCCGTGAAGTCGGGTTCCGCGGAACCGATTATCACGCGGTCCTCGGCGGTCGTCTTACCGTTGCCGTCCTTGTCATAGAAGCGGTACTGGCCGGGAGCGGGTTTCTGACTCTCGTCGATAAGTCCCTGCGCAATGGCCTGGTCGATCTGCGACTGGCTCTGCCAGATGCCGAGTACCTTCAGCCCGTACCAGTTGCCGATGGGTTTGCCGACCTCCAGGTAGCCCTGGTCGCCGGTGCGCCAGCCCGTACCGATGGTCTGCCAGTCCTGAATACCGAGCGCCAGCACCTTGGAACGGTTCAGGCCGATGTTGAAGTCGAGCATCCACTCGAAATTCCTGCTCTGGACGGGCACGGCCTTGACCGTGAATTCGATACCTCGGTTGCGGATCTTGCCCATATTCTCGGTTACGGTCCCGTAACCGGTATACTGCGGTACCGGATTGGCATACAGCAGGTTGGATGTGGTTTTGTTGTAGGCGTCGATGACCACGCCCAGACGGCTGTCCCAGAAATCCACATCGAGACCGACGTTGTATTCGGTCGTGGTCTCCCATTTGAGGTTGGAGTTCTCCAGCGAGGAGAAATAGCTCGCCATGACGGGGTCCAGACCGTTGATGGTCGTCACATAGGTCCCGACTTTGGCCAGCGATTCATAGGCGCCGATGGCCTGTTTGCCGCTGATACCCCAGCTGGCGCGCAGTTTCAGGTTGTTGATGAACCGGACGTTCTTCATCCAGCCCTCTTCGGAAATACGCCATGCGGCCGAAGCCGAAGGAAAATACCCCCATTTGTTATTCTCGGCGAAGCGCGAAGAGCCGTCGGCGCGCACCGTAGCCTGGAAAATATATTTGTCCATCAGGCTGTAGTTCAGACGCCCGAAGAAAGAGACCTCGTTGACCTTGGTATCGCTGAGTCCCGGCGGAAGCATGGTTTTGGCGGAGGGGAATCCGTAATAACCGAGGTCTTCCTGCTCAAACTGGTTGCCCTCGACGTTGAAGTTCTCCCAGCGCGTCGAACGGGCCGACATGCCGACCATGCCCGTAATACGGTGGATCGTATTGATCTCGCGGGTATAGGTGGCGGTGTTCTCGCTGCTCCAGCCCTCGCTCCAGCCCCTTTCGAAGCGGGCGCGTCCGTTGGCCGAATTTCCTTCGGCGACGGTCGAGGGATAGTAAAGGTGAATCTCCTCGTCGTTGGTGTAATAGGTCTGGTTGAGGTTGATGGTCAGTCCTTCCAGCGGCTTGATGTTGATGGAGGCCGTTCCGCTGAGCGACGAATTGCGCTTGTCGCGCGTGTTGAGCTTCGCAAGGCTGACGGGGTTGGAGAGATTGAGGATGGGAATCCCGTCGGGAGTTTTGAAATCCATGCCGAAATCGGACGGATAGAGCGGACTCTGGGTCAGCGTATTGTAGATAATGCCGTCCTGACGGTTGCCGGCATTGCCGAAAGCATTGCTGCGCGTGTAGGAGAGGTATACCCCCACGTCGAGCCATTTGGCGATGTCCTGGCTGAAATTGACACGGGCGCTCTTCGAATCCCAGCCCGTATTGATCATGATGCCGTCCTGGTTCTGGGCATTGACCATGATCGCATAACGGTTGGTCTTGGTGCTGCCGTTGACGCTCACGCGGAAGTCGTAAAGCGGCGCGTACTGCGTCATCTCCTTCTGCCAGTTGGTGTTGTAATAGAGCGGACGGGTGCGGTAGTACTCGCCCGAATAGGCGGCCGTCTTCGACACGTAATAGAAGTTGCCTTCGGGGTCCTGGAATACTTCGTAACCGCGCGGATCGACCGTATTGATGTCGCCCACGCCTTCGGCTGCCGTGCGGTAGATGAAGCTGCGCATGTAGTTTTTCTCCACATTCTCGCGGCTGTTCATCATCGGAATATCCCGGGCGATATGCTGCACGCCGGCCATGGCGTAAATATCGACCGTCGTCCGGTTCTTGTCGCCTTTTTTGGTCGAGATGAGGATGACGCCGTTGGCGCCGCGCGAGCCGTAGATGGCGGTCGAAGCGGCATCCTTGAGTACCGATATCGACTCGATATCGCCGGGGCTGACATTCATGTTTTCCGAGATGACTCCATCGACGACATAGAGCGGATTGCTGTCCGAATTGATGGAGGTCGTTCCGCGAATCGTGATCTTGGCCTGAGAGCCGGGAGTACCCTCCGAAGAGGTGACCCGGACACCGCTGACCTTTCCGAGCAGGACCGACGAAAGGTCCATCACGACCCGGTTCTTCGTAGCGCTTTCGGCGTCGAGCGAAGCCACGGCGCCCGTAAGGTCCACTTTACGCTGCGTGCCGTATCCCACCACAAGCACGTCGTCGATCTCGGTGGCGTCGTTTTCCATTTCGACCGTAAGGTCGGTGACCTGCTGCGCAGGAATTTCCTGCGTCTTCATTCCTATATACGAGAATACGATCGTGCTGTTACGGTCCACTTCGAGGGCGAATCGTCCCCTTACGTCGGACGAGGTGGCGACAGGCGTATCCTTGGCATAGATGCTGACTCCGACCAGCGGCGTCCCCGCTTCGTCGAGGACCGTTCCCGAGATCGTCTTTTTAGACGCACGCTGGGCATAGGCCGGCGACAGCACTCCCAGGCTGCACACGATCACAACCATCACCCGGAAGCCGGCCTTCAGTTTGGTAAAGTAATCTTTTTTCATAGATCATCTTTTTTACTTTGAAAATTCTTTTACGGCATCGAACATCGCAACGATGTTCTCAGGGGGTACGTCCGGCATAATGTTGTGGACGGTATTGAAGACGAAACCGCCTCCTTCGGAGAATATTTCCAGGTGACGCGTCACCTGCTCTTTCACCTGCCGGGGCGTACCGTTGTTGAGTACGCTCTGCGTATCGACGCCTCCGCCCCAGAAAGTGACGTCCCGGCCGTATTCGCGTTTGAGGTGAACGGGGTCCATGCCCCGGGCATTGATCTGTACCGGATTGATGATTTCGAATCCGGCGTCGATGAGGTCGGGCAGCAGGATGTCGATGCTTCCGCACGAGTGGAGCATGATCTTCATGCCGGAATGCGATTTCACGTAATCGCACATGGCCTTATGGCGCGGGAAGAAGAGTTCGTGATAGGTTTCGGCCGGCATGAGCGCTCCCTGATTGGTCCCAAGATCGTCGCCGAACTTGATGATATCGACGATGTCCCCGACGGCCTCGCACGTCTTTTCGATGTTCGCCATATGGCGTTCCACCAACGCGTCGAGCAGTTTTTCGACTTTGTCGGGCTGCAGGAAAAGGTCCATCAGGAAGTTATCCATCCGGCGCAGGAAACAGCCCCATTCGAAGAGGTTGCAGCCGATGCCCAGCACCAATGCCTTGTCAGTCTGCTCCCGCGCCTGGAGGGTCTTCTCGCGCAGACGCTTCCAGAATCCGGGGCCGTCGTTGCCGTCCCACGGGGTGATGCCCAGACCGCCCCAGACGCTGAGGGCCATATCATCCCCCAGATTTTTGTAATTATCCGGATAATCGTCGATGTAGGGAAAGATGGTCTGGTCGAAAAACGTGGCTCCGACCGGCATTTGACCGACGACCCGCCCGGAGGGACCTTTGGCAAGCCAGACTCCGTCGGACTGCTTTTCGGGATTGAACCATGCGGGGTAGAGAGCCTTGTGTCCCGGCGTGAGTTCCAGCTCATGCCAATATTCGGGACAGTCGTTGAAAAAACGCCCCACATCGAGGACATCGACCCCGAAATGCTCCAACAGTTCCATCGGGGGCTGCGATACCTGCTGAATCACATCGTAACCATAATTCTTGAGGTCCAGGCTCAGGTATTTGACCAGATTATCGTAAGCGACAATCGAAATGCCCGAACTGGGAGAAGCCCCAAGATCCACCGGCACCCGGTCCGGAGTCCGGTGGTTGACAGCGGCTAAAATTCTCTCTCTTGAAGTCATTCGTTAAGTTTAGTTAAGGGTTAGTAGTAGGTATAATTAGGTGTGGTAAATCCTTCAGACGCCGAGCGCGTCGGCCGCCACCGACAGCGAGGCGTAGTCCCCCACTGCGTCGCCGAGCATGGCCGGTACGATGCGGCAGACGCGGTATGCCGCGGGCAGGGTTTCGCGTCGGAGCGCGCGCTCCATGGCGGGAATGAGCAGTTCGCCCGAACGCGCGAATATGCTCCCGATAACGATAGTGTCCGGATTCAGCGTGTCGATCAGCGCCGACAGCCCCCGGCCGAGGTATTCGCCGGATATTTCATAGATTTCGCGCGCCAGTTCGTCACCCGCCTTCGCGGCTTCGGCGACGGTCTGAGCCGTTACGGAATCCATTTCGGCACGGGAAGCGCAGAACGAGACCTTGCGGCCCATCTGGAACTGCTCGTCGATTCTGGTCCGTGCGAGCTGGGCGATTCCGCCCCCGCTGCAGAAGCCCTCGAACGAACCGCTCTTGCCGTATCCGACAGGTCCGAATCCGGCCAGCCGGATATGTCCGACTTCGCCGGCATTGCCGTTGGCGCCGCAGAACAGCCGCCCATCGATGACAAGGCCGGCCCCCAGTCCGGTGCCGAACGTGAGAAATATCATGTTGCGGCTGCCCTGCCCCGCTCCGAATTTCCATTCGGCCAATGCGCAGGCGTTTGCATCGTTCTGCAATGCGGTCTTTACGCCGAAGCGCTCCGCAAGTATGTTTACGATGGGAATGTCGTCCCAGCCTTTCAGGTTGGGAGGACTCATGATAATTCCCTTTTCACTGTCGAGCGGACCGCCGCAGCTGACGCCTATTGCATCCGTATTGCCGCACGAAAGGCCGCAGCGCGACATGAGTTCGGCCGTATGCCGCATGATGTTTTCCAGCGTCGTGCCGACTTCCTCCGTCGGGAATTTAATTTTATCGACTACTTCGAGCGAGTTTCCGTCCATGCGCCCGTATATCACGGCGCATTTGGTCCCTCCGATGTCGATTCCAAGCAGGTTCTTTTTCATTTTTAGCAGCGGTAAGGTTAGGTTGGTTGTTAGCTAGAGCTACTTAAACGTTAAAGTTTTTATTGCAAATTGCTGTATTTATAATTTACACATCGTTCTATGGAATTTTGATTAAACAGCTGAAAATCCGGAGTTACAACGTTGCAATCACCTCGATATCAGCGAGGATTCCGAATATGGACAGCAGGCAAAAGGCGGGATACCTGCGTATAATATAGTCTTTCCTGATCGTTTAAGAACTATAATATTACAAAAAAAGACCCGAAATACAAAATATATTCGCTATTTTCATCTCCGGCGGCATCGTTTTTCTCATTCGTCTCCGGCAAGTCCCATTCCCTGCTCGATCAACTGCACCAGCGTATGGATCACTTTGATATGGATTTCCTGCGCCCGGTCCGAAAATTTCGTAGGCGGAGTACATATATCCACATCGCAGTGAGCCGTCAGCTTGCCGTTCGACTTGCCCGTCAGCACGACCACTTTCATCCCTTTCTGCCGGGCCATTTCCACCGCCTTGACGACGTCTTCGGAGTTGCCGCTGGTGCTGATTCCCAGCAGGACGTCGCCCTTCCGGCCGCAGGCTTCGATATAGCGGGAAAAAATCTGGTCGAACCCGTAATCGTTTCCCACACAGGTGATATAGGCCGGATCGGATATCGCGATGGCCGGCAGCGCAATCCTGTCGCCCCTGAAGCGGGCCAGCAACTCTTCCGAGAAGTGGGAGGCGTCGCACATGGAGCCGCCGTTCCCGCAGGAGATTATTTTATTGCCGTTGCCCAGGGCTTCGATCATGATCGAAGCGGCGTCTCTGATTTTGCCGATGTTACTGTCGTCGTCGATAAACCGCTGCAGCACATCGGCCATCTCCCTGAAGTTATTTCCGATTATATTTTCCATTAATTCCGTTGAAGTTTAGGTTAGATTTTCGGTTTGCATATTTGATAAAATTGATTGGATTTTTCAATTTCCGCCCCGAATCTGCGGGAAGAAATTCATTCGAGGAGAGGTAGATTTACTTTAACGTTTAAGTAAAGCGGGCAAAAAAATTTAATCCTTGAAATTCAGGCTGCACGAAAGTATTACTCCTTGTTTGGGCGTGTCCGTTTTCTTCTTTTTGATCTTCAGATGCCTGATCTCCTGGAGTAAAATGCGAACCGCTTCGCGCCCGATACTGCTGATCGGCAGCTGGGCCACATTCATGTGCGGCGCCAGCACATCGAAGATCTTCTCTTCGTGGATACAGGCATATCCGAAATCCCAATTGATTCCCTTGCGCGAGCAGTACCGGAAGAAATGCGACGCCAGCACATGAGTCGTAAAGAAGAATGCATCGACGTCGGGGACCTTTTCGAAGATATTGTCGAGGACCTCCGCGATGCTGTTTTCATAATCTTTCTGATCCACTTCGCCGTACAGTTCCTGCTCGGGCGTCACGCCCATATCCTCATGCGCCGTGTTGTAGCCGGAATAGCGCAGCTGCATGGTATACAGATGCGTATTCGTCGTGATGACCGCAATTTTTTTATAGCCTTTCTCTAGCAGATGCTTGACCATGTTGAAACTGGCCACTTCGTTGTCGATGATGACATAGTTGGTCGCCAGCTCCGGGAAATACCGGTCGAACAGCACGAACGGAAACTTGTCCTCCATCATATCGACGATTTTTTCATCCGAGAACTTCGTGGGCGCCATCAGCAGGCCATCCACCTGCTTCGCACGCAGGATGTCCACCATCTTGGCTTCGCGTTCCCGGTCGTTCTCCGAACTGCAGATCATCAGGGCGTATCCGAACTTCTCGGCCTCCAGTTCGATGGACCGCGCCATCGACGAATAGAACAGGTCGCCGATCGACGGGACGATCAGGCCGAGCGTATTGCTGCGGCCGTCGTGCAGACTGCGCGCCAGCAGGTTGGGCTGGTAGTTCAGCTCCTTGGCGCACTCCTTCACCCGGTCGCGCGTAGCCACACTGATCCCTTTCTCCTCGCTTTTCCCGGAGAGTACCCACGACACGGTGGTCGTGGAGAGGTTCAGTGCGTTAGCGATATCTTTGAGCGACGCGTACATGCGGATTACAAAATTTTACGGCACAAATTCAGTCGGCATCCCGATAAGTGATACAAGTTTATGCAAAAAAAATGAAATATGCAAATAATAGGCTATTTTCACGTTAAAATAAGCGATTTTTCTTATCAGACACAGCAAAATCGGAGAAAACGCACAGGCATTTCTAAAAAATTCAAGACAATCGCTTTATAAATAAACATAGGTATAAATCGGCTTCGCCCTGAAATCACCGGAATATTCGACATAACAAACTATATATAAGTGAATTAAACAACACATGAAGGCAATATGCTTTGAAGCCTCCTCTGCCTCGTCCATCCGCCCGGATCCGCAGTCAGCGACAAATTTTGAATAAAAAATTATATTTTTTTTGGATTTTTGAAAAAAAAAGCTAACTTTAACGATTAAATAACCTAAAACTTCAATTATGACATCCAAAGAAAGAGTAAAAGCCGCCATAGAACGGCGTCCTGTCGACCGGCTGCCGATCTTCATGTGGTTTCACCCGGAAACCACCGCCATACTCGCTGAAACGCTGGAAATCCCGGCCGCAGAAGTGGGCGTGGCGATGGGCAACGACGTCTGCCAGAAATGGGTCGGCAACAATTTCGCCATGGAAGGCATCGTCCACGAAAACGAAGGCGACACCCACACCGACTATTGGGGAATAAAATGGGGCCGTTACGGCGGATTCAACCAGATCATGCACTACCCGCTGGAGGGGAAGGGCGAACAGGAGATCGCCGAATACCGTTTCCCGTACGACCGCATCGACGACCTGTTGCGGAATATGGATGAATTGGCGCCCTTCCGCGAAGCCTATTTCATCGGATGCGACGTGTCGCCCTGCATTTTCGAATTTCTCTGCCGGCTTTTCGGCATGAACGACGCCATGCTTCACATGGCCATGCAGCAACCCGGCTTCCTCGACTTCATACGCCGCGCCGTGGATTTCAACGTCAGACTGGCCGAAACCGCATGCGGCCGCTACGCCCTCGACTGGCTTTGGACCGGCGACGACGTCGGCGGGCAGCAGGGCATGATGCTCGATCCCGCCATGTGGCGCGAGATACTCAAACCCCAGCTGAAACACATCTTCGATGTCGGCAAGCAGCACGGCCTGCCGGTGGCCTATCACTCCTGCGGCGGCATCCGCCCGATCATCGGAGACCTGGTCGAAATCGGACTCGACGTACTCAACCCCATCCAGTGCGACTGCCCCGGCATGGACGCGCTCGAACTGAAAAAAGAGTTCGGCAGGGAGCTGACCTTCATGGGCGGAGTCGATACCATCGGCCTGCTGCCGAAGGGTACGGCCGGCGAAGTGCGGAAAGCCACGCGCAGGCTGATCGACGGCATGACCGGGGACGGCGGAGGATATATCCTCGCGGCTTCGCACACGGTCCCGCCCGAAACGCCGCTGGAAAACATCTTCGCCATGTACCACGAAGCGGGGCTGACGCGCGAAATGATTTTCGACACGGCTGCAGACATCCGCAAAAAATACCGCTGAACCCAATGACGGGAGCGCAAATGAACTCGATGACGGGAGCGCAAAAACCGGCCGCATCCCCTTCCTTCCGGCTTCCATATTTTTTTACCGAACTACTTAATCGTTTAAATAAAAGTTCAACGGCGAATTTGGATGACCAAACAATGCAAACGAAGAATTTCAACTGACAGCGCCATGAAAAATACGATACTTCCCCTTATCTCGCTTGTCGCCGCATGCAGCCTTGCGGCGGGATGCCGCCAGACTCCGGCTTATACGGACTATGTGGACCCGTTTATCGGCACCGCGGCGACCGGGCACACCTATCCGGCCGCCACCACCCCGTTCGGCATGGTACAGGCAGGTCCCGACACCGGCACGGAGGGCTGGCAGCACAGCTCGGGCTACCACGCCGACGAATCCACCATCATCGGATTTTCGCACACCCACCTGAGCGGCACCGGAGCCGCCGATATGGGCGACATCCTGCTGATGCCTGTCACGGGAACGCCCCGATTCACGCCCGGCACCGCCGCAAATCCCGACGCCGGCTACCGTTCGAGATTCCGCCACGACACGGAGAAAGCTTCTCCGGGCTACTACGGCGTCCTGCTGGACGATTACGCCGTTTCGGTCGAAATCACGGCGACGCCGCGCGGCGCGATGCACAAATACGACTTTCCCGCAAACGAAGATACAGGCGTAATCATCGACCTCGCGCACGGCATCGGCGACCGCACCCGAGAGTGCGCCGTCGAGGTCGTGGACAAATACTCGGTCAAAGGCTTCCGGCGTTCCGGCGGTTTTATCGGCGATCACACTTTCTACTTCTACGCCACCTTCTCGGAACCGATCACAACACTGAAGGTCCCCGAAGAGGCCGAAGGGAAACCGTCGGGCAAACTGTATGCAGGCTTCGGGCCGGGCAAACCGGTACTGGTGAAAATCGCGCTTTCGACGGTAAGCGAAGAGGGCGCACTCCGCAACCTGCAGGCCGAGCTTCCGGACTGGGATTTCGCGGGGACGGTCGAAAAGGCACAGCGGCTGTGGAACAACGTTCTTTCGGTCATCGACGCCGAGACATACGATCCCGCGCAGAAGACGATCTTCTACACGGCGCTTTACCACAGCTTCGTCACCCCCAACCTGGTCACGGACGCCGACGGAAGCTACCGGGGCTGGGACCGCCAGGTACATCGTAGCATGTCGGGCGACCTGTATACCAACTACTCGCTGTGGGACACCTACCGCGCCGTCCATCCCTTCTTCAGCCTGCTGCGCCCCGACGCCAACATGCGCTTCATCCAATCCATGCTGGAACGCTACCGCCAGACGGGCATGCTGCCGATGAACGAATACGGCTCGAACGAAACCTACTGCATGATCGGTTACCACGCCGTTCCCGTAATCGCGCAGGCGATTCTCGAAAACCGCGGCGGATTCGATTACGACGAGGCGTTCGAAGCCATGAAAGCCGCCGCGATGGACGACGCCCGGGGCGTGGGCCTGCTCAAAGAGTACGGCTATATCCCGAGCGAACTGGAGAACAACTCCGTGTCGAAGGTCCTCGAATACGCCTACGACGACTGGTGCATCGCCCAGGCCGCAAAGAAACTGGGGCGCGCGGAAGATTACCGCTACTTCACCGCCCGCGCCGCAAACTACCGCAACCACCTCGATCCCCGGACCCGGCTGATGCGCGGACGCCGCGCCGACGGGAGCTGGGTCGCTCCGTTCGATCCCAAAGCCGTTTCGGTACTCGGACACGGCGACTTCACCGAAGGCAACTCGTGGCAGTACTCGTTCTACGTTCCGCAGGACATGGAAACGCTCGTCGAACTGATGGGCGGCGACGAGCAGTTCACGCTGAAGCTCGACACGCTCTTCACCACCGATTCCAACGTGGACAACGTCCATGCCGTCGATGTCACGGGACTCGTCGGCCAGTACGCCCACGGCAACGAGCCGAGCCACCACATGGCCTACCTCTACAATTTCTCGGGACAGCCGTGGAAGACGCAGGAGATGGTCAGCACGATCAAGCGCACCCAGTATTCGGCCGGCCGCGACGGACTGTGCGGCAACGACGACTGCGGCCAGATGTCGTGCTGGTACATCTACAGCGCGCTGGGCTTCTATCCCGTCACCCCGTGTATGGATTACTACGTGATCGGAAGCCCCTGCGTAAAACACGCCGAACTCCGGCTGCCCGGCGGCAAAACCTTTACGGTCAAAGCCGAAAACGCGTCTCCGGAAAACATTTATATCCAATCGGTCGCGCTGAACGGCGCGCCTTATGAAAAATCGTATATCGCTATCGACGAGATCGCCCGCGGAGGAACGCTCGAATTCGTCATGGGCAGCACCCCCGACCGTCATTGGGCGGCGGCACATGCACACCGTCCGCCGTCGAAAATCGCAAACGACTAACCACAAAAAACCATCCGCATGAAAAAGACGACACTCATTTCCGTTCTGGCAGCCCTGCTGGCACTCCCGCTTCCCAGCGGCGCATCGGCGCAAGGCGGCGGCCCGGTCAATAACGACCTCGCAGGATTCAATCGCAACTGGCATCCCGGCCTGTCCGTAAAACCGGCAAAATACTGGAACTGCACCGACGTCCTCAACAACCCGGAGCGCAATTCGCTGGAAAATCCTTCGCCCAGCAACGGACTGCGCAGCCACCTGCTCACGCAGTCCGTAGCGGGACTGGTCCACCGGGCCGTCCAAAACAAAAAATCCCTGGTCGCCGTCTGGATGGGCAGCGACCGGGAGCATAACGGCTACATCGTCTCCCACAACGCCCTGCACGACATGGGCATCGAACCGGCCGGGACTGTCTCCGCCCTCGAACTCGCCACCGGAACTTTCGGCGAGATCGACGGCATCGACGTCGATGTAAAGCATCTTTTCGACGGCTATGTGCTGACCGACCTGGCGAACAATCCCGAGAGCAACATTGTCGCTTCGGTGGCTTCACACGTCTACAATGCGATCATCGTGGACGTGCGCGAC